>JBBQUE010000132.1:0-7228 GCA_038212805.1 Bryobacterales bacterium
CTTTCGAGGCGCATATCTACATTCACGTACCTCCTGTAAACCAGCGACGCCGGCTGCAGCGCCGGAGGAACCACCATGTAATCCAGCATGGCCTCATCGCGGATCTGGTTCTTGTCGTGCCGCCGCCGCGCGTTCAGTACAATGCGCAACGGCAGAAAATCTCCCGGGCGCGACCACAGTTCGCCCTGCAGCTTTGCCGACATGTTCCGCCGCCCCTCGGACAGGTGAAGCGATTGATCCCCCGCCAACTGCGTGAAAGCGATCTGCCACGCATTGTCCGCCCCCAACCGGGATTCGCCGCTGAATTCGTACGAGTATTTCTCCAGATTTTGCTTTGTGAATAGCAGGATCAACTGGCCGAAATCGGTGGCCACACCAGCCAGGCAAGCCTTTTCGAACTCCGTGCGCAGCGCTTCCTTCACTGCATCTTTCCCGGAGACCAGCTGAGCCTCGAACGCTCTCCGGGCCCCTTCTTCTTCCTGCTGTTTCTTGCCGTCCACCGTCAGAATCCAGCGAAACTCCCGCAGAGCTTCCGGCGCGCCTCGAAACGTAGCCAGCGCGTAGAACGATTCTATGTCCCGGGTCTCAAAGCCCTGTGCTTTCGCGCCTTTGCCTTTTTTCAACGCCTTCTGGTGTACGGTTTCGCGCCCAACGAACCCCGGGGCCACCTGCCAAAAGGTGCCGGCCTCATTCGCCCAGCGATGCAGAGCCTCCGCGATGCGCGGGTCCTTGGCAGCGGGCGCCTGCGCTGCCACCAGCAACGGGTACGCCAAGAGCATCCCTGGTAGCCATCCGGATCGCATGATTCAAGTGTACCGGGAGCGGCATGATATAGTTCGGGATTGGCGTTTATTTCAGCGCGGAGCTGTTGCCGTACACCTGCGCCGCCGCTGAAACATTGAGTTCGCAAACACTTTTGGGAGGATTCATGCCGGTTGAACAGAGAGTAAAGCAGATCATCGTGGAGCAATTGGGCGTGGACGAAGCCGCCGTCGAAAGCTCGGCCTCGTTCGTCGATGATCTGGGCGCCGATTCCCTGGATATCGTGGAATTGGTGATGGCGTTCGAAGAAGCGTTCGATATCGACATTCCGGATGAAGACGCCGAGAAAATTATGACGGTCAAAGATGCTGTCGACTACATCACCAAGAAGAAGAAATAGGCTCGCGGGGGCAAAACTTGCAGCGTAGAGTCGTAGTCACGGGGGTCGGCCTGCTGACTTCGGTCGGAATTGGCACCGAAGAGACCTGGCAGGCCATTCGCGAAAGTAAGAGCGGCGTTAGTCACATCGAACTTTTTGACGCCAAGCTTTTCAGTTCCCGGATCGCCGGTGAGGTGAAAGGTTTCGATCCATTTCGATACATCGAAAAGAAAGAAGTAAAAAAGATGGGGCGGTTCATTCAGTTTGCCATTGCGGCCGCTGAGTTTGCCATCGTCCAGGCCAAGTTCAAGGTGGATCCCGAGGAAGCCGAGCGCACCGGGGTTTACATTGGCAGCGGCATCGGCGGGTTTGAAATTATTGAGCGCGAATACCGGATCCTGCTTGAAAAGGGACCGTCGCGCATTTCTCCGTTCTTCATTCCGGCTACCATCATCAATCTGGCTACGGGCCACGTATCTATCCGAACGGGTGCCAAAGGCCCGAATTCGGCCACGGCGACCGCCTGCACTACCAGTGCCCATTCCATCGGCGACTCCTTCCGCCTTATCCAACGGGGCGATGCGGACGCCATGATCTGTGGAGGCACGGAAGCCTCTATTACGCCGCTTGGGATCGGCGGTTTTGCGGCCATGCGGGCGCTTTCGCAACGCAATGACGATCCGCAGCACGCCTCGCGGCCCTGGGATAAAGACCGCGATGGCTTCGTGGTGGGCGAAGGCGCGGGCATTGTGATTCTGGAAGAACTGGAAACCGCGAAGAAGCGCGGCGTGCCCATTCTGGCGGAAATTGTGGGCTACGGCATGTCGGGCGATGCGTTCCATATCACCAGCCCTTCAGAAGATGGCGACGGCGCTTATCGCGTGATGCGCAATGCCATGCGCGATGCCGCGATTGAGCCTAACCAGATCGATTACATTAACGCGCACGGGACCTCCACCGAAGTGGGCGACCGCATTGAGACCCGCGCGATCAAACGGGCTTTTGGCGAGCATGCCTACAAGCTGGCGGTAAGTTCCACGAAATCGAGCACGGGCCACTTGTTGGGCGGTGCGGGCGGGCTGGAGGCTGGGATCACGGTGCTGGCTTTGCGCGATCAGATCGCGCCGCCCACCATCAACCACGAGGCGCCCGATCCGGAATGCGACCTCGATTATGTTCCCAACCACGCGCGTCCGATGAAAATCGAATATGCGTTGTCGAACTCCTTCGGCTTTGGCGGCACCAACGGCTGCCTGATCTTCAAGCGTTACAACCCGTAGTAAGAACATGAAAATCATCGTCTCCATTAAGCAAGTCCCCGTTCGCGACTCGCAACTACGCATCGATTCGAACGGCCGCTGGATCCAGGAAAACGATCTCAGCTTCGAAATTAACGAGCCCAATGCTTACGCGCTGGAAGAGGCGCTGCAGTTGAAGGAGAAGCATGGCGGCGAGGTAGTGGCGTTGTGCGCGGGTCCGGCCCGTGCCACGCAGACCATCCGCGAGGCCCTGGCGAAGGGCGCGGACCGCGCGATCCATATTGAGGACGACGCACTGGCTTCCGCCGATACTCTGGGGTTAGCAAAGTTGCTGGCCAAGGCGGTGGAAGCTGAGAAGCCGGATCTGATTCTGACCGGCCTGCAATCGGACGATTTGGGCAACGGCCAAACCGGAGTGGTGCTGGCTGAGCTGTTGGGCTTGCCGCACGGGACCATCATCATGCAGGTGCAAGCCACCGGCCAATCCATCCGCGTGAAGCGCGAGCTGGAAGACGGCTGGTTCCAGCACGTGGACATGCCGCTGCCGGCGGTGCTGACCATTCAATCGGGAATCAACAAGCTGCGCTACGCCACGTTGATGGGGATTAAGAAAGCGAAGTCGAAGGAAATCAAACGCCTGACGGCCGCCGAAATGGGCGTGTCCAGTGAACCGGTTGCGGTACTGGAGCGGGTGTACCTGCCCCTTCGTTCGAAACAAACCCAATTGCTGACGGGCACGGCGCAGGAAGCGGCGGCCAAACTGGTGGAGAAACTGAAGTTTGAGGTGCGTGTGATATGAGCATCCTGGTAGTGATGGAACAGCGCGGCGGCGTCTGGAACAAGATGTCGTGGGAGACCTTGGCCGCGGGTCAGCAGCTTGCTAAGGAGATGAGCCTCCCGCTGACGGTTGCCTTTTTGTCGGACGACGTGGACAAGCTCGCAGCGGAATTAGCCACCCGGCGGATCAGCCTCATCCTGCCGTTGCAACACGCGCTGCTGAAGAGCTATACGGCCGATGGTTACACCGTGGCGCTGGAACAGTTAATCCGGAAAGCAAGCCCGCGCCTGGTACTCTTCCCGCATACTTACCAGGTGCGCGACTTCGCCCCCAAAGTGGCCACGCGATTCCAGCAGGTGCTGATCAGCGATGTGGTGGGCATCCGCATTGAGAACGGCATTCCCACGTATGTGCGGCAGCTCTTCCAAGGCAAACTGAACGCTGACGTGACGCTGGCTGGCCCTGGGCCGCATTTCGTTTCCATCCAGGCCGGTGCGTACCGCGCCGATCACGTGGAAGCAGGCCAGGCGGCGGCTACCGACGTGATGACGCCGGAACTTTCCGCCAGCCAGATTCGCCAGACGCCGGATGAGCCGTTCCGGGAATCGGCCCGCGCAGTCGACCTGACCGCCGCCGACATCATCGTTTCCGTGGGCCGCGGCATTAAAGATAAGGAAAATATTTCCCTGATCGCGGATCTGGCGAAAGCGTTAGGTGGCGAGCTTGCGGCGTCGCGGCCAATCTGCGATAGCGGCTGGCTCCCCATGGAGCGCCAGGTCGGCAGTTCCGGGCAGACGGTTTCGCCTAAGGTATACATGGCGGTCGGGATCTCCGGTGCCATTCAGCATCTGGTGGGAATGAAGGGCGCGAAAACCATCGTGGCGATCAATAAGGATGCCAACGCGCCGATCTTCGAAGTGGCGGATTACGGAATCGTGGGCGACCTGTTTGAGGTGGTGCCCGCTTTGATCGCGGAAGTAAAAAAGGCCCGGGGGTAGGGCAGTGGGGCGGCTATTCCTGGCGGCTGCGGGTACGATTGCCCGCCCCACACCGACGTTGTGCCAGACGCTTCCTAACGGGCCCAAAGGGTACCCCGGCTCGGAAAAGCCTGCCGAGCCGCGCGCGTCAGCAAGCGGTCTCCTGAAAGTGGATCGGTTATTTCGTTACAGGCCCTTAGTAGCTTAGCAAACGCTCTGCCTCGGCCACCAGATTCTCCACTTGCGGCAGAATCTCGTTCTCCAGCTGCGGGTTGTAGCCCACCCAGGTATCGAGCGCCGCCACCCGGCCTACCGGGGCGTCCAGGCAATCGAACAGCTCGTTCGCGATACGCGCCGCAAGCTCCGCGCCGTAACCCCAGGACAGGCAGTCCTCATGCGCGATCATCACGCGGCTGGTCTTGCGCACGGACGCGCTGATGGCAGCCCAATCATAGGGTGCCAACGTTCGCAGATCAATCACCTCAACCGTGTGGTCCGAATTCCGGCCCTCGATTTGCAGAGCCGCTTGTAGCGATCGCTGCACCAACGCGCCGTAGGTAACAATGGTCAGGCGCGCCCCAGCCTTCACCACCTTCGCCTTCCCAAACGGAATCGTGAAATCGGGCCCCGGATGCGGAGTCCGGTTATACGGCTCACGGTACAACCGTTTGTGCTCCAGGAACAGCACCGGATCGTCCGACCGGATGGCCGTGCGCAGCAAGCCAGTGGCGTCCAGCGCGTTCGATGGCATCACCACGCGCAGCCCCGGAATGTGCGTGAACGCCACTTCGCCGCACTGGCTGTGATAAATCGCGCCTCCGTTCAGATAGCCGCCGATGGGAATTCGGATCACCAGCGGGCACTTGAAGCCGTTGTTCGAACGCCAGCGGATGGTTGCCAGCTCATCGCGAATCTGCATCATGGCGGGCCAGATATAGTCGAAGAACTGAATCTCCGCCACGGGCTTCATTCCGCGCGTGGCCATCCCGATTCCGCGCCCCACGATGGCGGCCTCCGCGATGGGCGAATTGAAACAACGCCGGGACCCGAAGGCGATCTGCAACCCGGCCGTGGCTTTGAACACGCCGCCCTTGCCCTTCACTTCCGGCAGGCTGGCTTCGCGGCTGCAATCCGCCACGTCTTCGCCGAACACCACCACCATCGGATTCCGGTCCATCTCTTCCCGCAGGGTCAGGTTGATCTGGTCCACCATGGTTCGGGGAGCACCCTGAAATCGAGGCTCGGTTTCAAACTGCGCGCCGCATGGGTCCACGGTGTCCGAATAGAGAAACTCCAGCGCCGATCCGGGTCGGGGCGGGTCCGCTTTCAAGGCGCGTTCGGTGGCCTCGCTGATCTCCTGATCGGTGTCGTGGACGATAAGCTGTAGCCGATGCCGGTCGAGAATGCCATGCTCCAGCAGCCACTCCGGAAAGCGCAGGACCGGGTCGCGCAGCTCTTCCGCCTTGCGCTCAGCCTTGGTCTTATACATCTTCTCGTCGTCGGAGAGCGAATGCGAATAGGGCCGGGTTACATGCGCCAGCACCAACGCCGGACCGTGTCCGCCCCTAGTCCAGGCCTCCGCCTCACGCAGTATCCGGTAGCAGGCTACAAAATCCGTCCCGTCCACTTCGAAGCGCGCCAAATCCGGGAAGCCCGAAACCAGTTTGGCAATGTTGCCGCCCGGGGTTTGCGTTTCCACCGGCACCGAGATGGCGAACCCGTTGTCTTCAATCAGGAACACCACCGGCAGCCGTTCCAGGCACGCCGCGTTCAGGGCCTCCCAGAATTCGCCCTCGCTGGTGGCGCCCTCGCCGCTGGTTACCAGGGTTACTTCATCCGACGCCGGATTCAGATACCGCCCGGCCTGCGCGCACCCCACTGCCTGCAGATACTGGGTGCCCGTCGGCGATGATCCGGTCACGATATGCAGGCCAGGGGAACTCCAGTGGGAGGGCATCTGGCGTCCCCCGGAAGCGCTATCGGCGGCGGCTCCCACGGCCTGCAGAAGCATGTCATCGACGGTTACCCCCAGCATCAGGCTGAGCGCGCGATCGCGATAGTAAGGATAGAACCAATCGTGCCCGGCACGGAACACCATACCCGCCGCGGTTTGCACCGCTTCATGGCCCGCGCCGCTGATCTGGAAGTAGATGCGGTTTTGCCGCTTCAGGAGAATTTCGCGGTCGTCCAACCGCCGGGAGGTGTGCATCACGCGGAAGGCGTGGATCAGATGATCCGCGCTCAGGCCAAGCTGGTCGGTTGCCGGGCTGGCGCTCAGCGGGGCCGAAGTCGCAATGCTGGTTGGCGTTGTCATCGGTGAAGGTCTCCCACCACAGTTTATCAACTACGTGACAGACCTTCGCTGGAAAGCCCTTCCCGTTTAGTTGCCTACGTAGTTGATCGTCACCAAGTCGGTAGCCGCCTTGCCGGTGGAATCCGTCACCGTCAGTTGAAAGCTATAAGTCCCGCTTCGCAGAATAAACTGGACCGTTGGGGTGGCGCTGCTGCCTGAATAGATCGCCGCCGAAGGGCTGCCCTGCGGAATAGACCACTGGTATGTCAGCGCCTTCCCGTCCGCGCTGGTGGAGGCCGTTCCGTCCAGCCGGTAATCGCGCGAAGTTGTGGTTATGTTCTTCGGACCAGCCAAGGCGGTGGTCTTGGGGGGCGCCGCGCATCGATTCATCGGCTCGCCCGGGCCGCCTTCCACGCACGGGATGGCGCTCAGGTAAACGTATATAGCCTTCAGGTCGTCGTCGGTCATATTCGAATACGCAGGCCAAGGCATAATCTGCAGCAGGTCGCCATTGAAGGGAGCAGGCAGGCATTTTCCGTTCGGAGGACCGGCGCAGGTGGGGTGAACCTTATCCGGGTCCAATCCCGTCCGAATGATCTGCATGAACTTATCCAGGGTGTCGCCGCCGATCGGCAGTCCGGTTTTGTCCGGCGTCAGATTCCGGGTTACGATATGCGGAAACGGTCCAGCTGGATTCGGAAACGCGCCAAAATCCTGTCCGCCGCCCAGGTAGGTGGCGGTGTTGACCACCGAAGGATGCTGGCTAAAGTACGGGTTCCC
>JBBQUE010000133.1:0-7218 GCA_038212805.1 Bryobacterales bacterium
AAGGTTAACCAGACCTTCGTGAAATAGCTGGCTGACGTCGCGTGCCGCCGCACAATTTGTCGTCGCACACGATCATACGCCTCGCGGTTACCAACAGGCCCCATACGGCCGATGACACCGCTCGCACAACCAAGCCGCCCAATGTCAGGGGTGCCTTGATTCGATTAAAGGATAGTAGCGTTCGCCACCCACCCACGTACCGCTACAAGATTGAAGAGAAAGCTCGTATAATCAAGAGCAAGAGACCAACCATGCACAGCGAGTACATCGAACAACGCAACGGTGGCTATTACGTGGTTGGGACACGCATTTCGTTGGACTCCGTCGTGTACACGTTCAACGAAGGGCAGTCGCCGGAAGCAATTCAAGAAGACTTCCCGTCGCTCAAGCGGGGCCAGATCTACGGTGCGATTGCTTTTTACCTGGACCACCAAGCCGATATCGACAAGTACCTCGAAGACACAAAACAGCAATTCGAGGGCCAGAGCATTCCACTAGCGGAAGAGAACCCGGCCCTTTGGGAGCGGCTTCAGCGCGCAAAAGCCAGGATGGGTGAGTCGCGGCCTTGATCCGGTTCCAAGCCGACGCTGACATCCGGCAGCGTATCGTCAAGGCCGTACAGTTTCGAGAACCGGCCATAGACTTCACTTCCGCAGCCGACAGCAACCTGGAAAGCATTCCCGATCCTGAGGTTCTTGAGATCGCCGCCGACCAAGGCAGGATTCTGATCACTCATGACCAACGGACAATGGTGGACCATTTTCGAACTCGCATGGAAGAAGGCAAGTCGAGTCCTGGTCTTCGGAATCCTCGGAATGGGAAAATCAGCTTCGGTACTTGCCGTCGATGTCGCGTCACTTCTTCCCGCGCTGACCTTAAGAGCGACGCGGAACTACATCCATCCGCAGGCCGACCTTATCCGCGCCGCAAGATAAAAGGCAACGAGTAGGCATAGATGGCCGGGGCGAGAGGATTCGAACATCCGGCCTCCTGGTCCCCAACCGAGTTCCGCAGTCTCAGACTCCGAAGTGAACCTATAGTTAACGCGCAATGCTGAAGCCAGAAGCTTCCCAAATCTCCCCACGCCTGAAGCCCCAAAGTAAAAACTGCCCATCTCGCCACGGTTTTGCGCCGGTCTCCCGCTGTGAATCCGGACCAAGCGGTCGTCGAAGACGGCATCGGGCCGGCGCAGCGCACCTGGGACATGCTGAAGGGCGAACGCGATTCGCTCAAACTTCCGGCGCGGGACGTTCACAGCCTTACCGATTTCACCGGCGGTTCCCAGTTCCCGTCCTTGACTCCAGAACAGAAGACCACCATTGTGGATCACGCCACCGGAATACCGGGCGCGGCTGGGGGATGCTCAGGCATCAATGACGGAAATCAGCCGGATTCCAGAAGCCGCAAAACCAGAATTTGCCAGCCGCCTCGCGATCGCCTAAGAATTAACCGGGAACCGCGCGCAGGCGATTGAATTGATCGGGCCCACCCTCACCAACCCGGCCAGTCTGCCGCGGATTCAAGGACGATCCGGATCTGGCGGCTCTTTGGGCCGACCCCCATTTCCAACAAGCGATCCGGCAATCTCTCCGCTGCTAGCAGCCGGTGTCTGAAGCGACATAAGTAACCGCAGTCGATGCGTTGTGGCGCACCCCCCAAGGTCTCAGGCCCAGCCCCAACCGCGAGGGCGGGTTCCTCCCGGCGCCCCTAACTATCGCCGCCGCCAAACCGGTCTTAGCCTTGTCCAACAGGCCGGCCATCACGTTGAGCATCGCAATGTTTTCGTTCGTGTGATTCCAGACGGTATCACACTGGCCGCCCCATATAATAATGCTGTAGGGGAAACATGCAGCTAGGAATGATCGGTTTAGGGCGGATGGGCGCGAACATGGTTCGCCGGTTGATGCATGCCGGACACGAATGCGTAGTCTTTGATTTGAGCCCGGAGAATGTAAAGCACCTCGCCGCCGAAGGGGCCGTGGGCGCGTCGTCCATCGAGGATTTCGTTCGGAAACTCACCCACCCGCGGGCCGCCTGGATCATGGTGCCCTCTGGCGACGCCACCGAGCAGACCGTCCTTCATCTGGCGAATTTGATGCAGTCCGGCGACACCATCATCGACGGCGGCAATTCCTACTACAAAGACGATATCCGCCGCTCCAAGATGCTGCGGGACAAAGGCTTTACTTACCTGGACGCTGGTACCAGCGGCGGAGTCTGGGGCCTGGAACGAGGTTATTCCCTCATGATCGGGGGCGATAAAGATGCCTTCACGCGCCTGGAGCCCCTTTTCAAGTGTCTGGCCCCCGGAATTGGCGATATCGCCCGGACCCCCGGCCGCGAAGCGCGCACCACCAGCACCGCCGAACTTGGCTATCTCTACTGCGGTCCTTCCGGTGCCGGCCATTTCGTTAAGATGATCCACAACGGAATCGAATACGGCCTTATGCAGGCTTACGCCGAAGGCTTCGATATTCTGAAAAACGCCAACTCCAAAGTCCTGGCCGAAGACCACCGCTACGATTTCGATCTTCCCGACATCGCTGAATTGTGGCGGCGCGGCAGCGTAGTCGCCTCCTGGCTGCTCGACCTCACGTCCATGGCGCTGGTTGAGGATCCGGAACTCGCGGCCTTCACCGGCAGCGTCCAGGATTCGGGAGAGGGCCGCTGGACCATTCTCGCCGCCATCGAAGAGGCCGTACCCGCCGAAGTCCTCTCCGCCAGCCTCTACCGCCGCTTCCGGTCGCGCCAGGATCACAACTTCGCCGAAAAGCTACTTTCCGGCATGCGTAACAAATTCGGCGGACACACCGAGCAGCACACCAAAGGCTAGACCTAAACCTAAACCATGCTCCCATTTTCCCCTGAAACCGCCGCCTCCGATCAGGCCGCGCATCCCAACCGGCCCGGCGACCCCTGCGTGATGGTAATCTTCGGCGCATCCGGAGACCTCACCAAGCGCAAGCTAGTCCCTGCCCTTTACAACCTGGCCAAGGAACGCCTGCTCTCCCAGGAGTTTGCCATCATAGGCGTGGCCCGCAACGATTTCACCTGCGAACAGTTTCGCGACATGATCAGCGAAGAAGTCAAGCAATTCGCCACCACCGAGCTTGATCCCGATCTGTGGCACTGGTTCGCGCGCCGCATCTATTACATCGGCGGCGACTTCAGCGATCCCGCCAAGTATCAGGAATTGAAGGCCCTGCTGGCCGATATCGACGTTCGCCACGGCACCCGCGGCAATTACTTCTATTACCTGGCCACCGCGCCGGAATTCTTCGCTCCCATCGTGCAGCAACTGGGCGCGGCCGATCTGGTGAAGGAAACCAACGGCTGGCGGCGGGTGATCATTGAGAAGCCCTTCGGCCGGGATTACGATTCCGCCCGCAAGCTCAATCACGACATCCAGCAGGTCCTCGAAGAAAAGCAGATCTACCGGATCGATCATTACCTGGGCAAGGAAACCGTCCAGAATATCTTAGTCTTCCGCTTTTCGAACGGGATATTCGAACCCATCTGGAACCGTAATTACATCGACCATGTTCAGATCACCGTGGCCGAAACCGTCGGCGTGGAACAGCGCGGTGGCTACTACGAAGTGGCCGGCACCCTGCGCGACATGGTGCCCAACCACATCTTCCAGCTCATCTGCCTGACCGCCATGGAGCCGCCCATCTCTTTCGACGCAGACGTGGTGCGTGACGAGCAAGCCAAAATCCTGAAGGCTATCTCACCCATGACGCCCGAGGAAGTACTCACCCGGACCGTGCGCGGCCAGTATGGCCCCGGCCTCAGCGGAACCGAAAAACTGGCGGCTTACCGCTCCGAACCGAACGTCAGCCTCACCTCCCGCACCGAAACCTTCGTCGCCATGAAGCTGTTCATCGATAACTGGCGCTGGGCCGACGTGCCGTTTTATCTACGCACCGGGAAGCGCCTGCCGAAGCGCGTCACAGAGATCGCCATCCAATTTAAGCGCGCGCCCTTCGTACTATTCCGCCAGACCGCGGTGGAGAGCCTGGCGCCCAATCGACTGGTCATGCACCTTCAACCCGATGAAGGCATCTCGCTCAGCTTCGGCGCGAAAGTTCCTGGCCCGGTGGTCCGCCTGGGCGCGGTCGACATGAACTTTCGCTATCACGATTACTTTGGTACCACTCCCAGCACGGGGTACGAACGCCTGCTTTACGATTGCATGCTGGGGGACGCCACACTGTTCCAGCGCAGCGACATGGTGGAAACGGCCTGGAACGTGGTAGCCCCCATCCTGGATGTCTGGGAGGCCCTGCCGCCCCGGAAATTCCCCAACTACGCGGCCGGATCCTGGGGCCCGGCGGATGCCATGGAACTATTGGAACGCGATAAGCGTCATTGGAGCGCTTGCGATTAGCTTCGAAACACCCTGGGAACAAGATTGTCATTTTTTGCATCTAACAGTTAGGCGGTAGGGGCAAGTTGCCTTGCGGCGTGACATTCGGCTATACTCCGCAATTGCCCTGGATGCGAGCCCTTAAGCCGCCGGTAGCGGTGTGCGCGGATTCATTCGGCTGCGTTGGGCGGACCGGTTTGCCGGACCCAGGATCGATTTCACGAACGTTTTTTGGAGGCGGTAGTGTTGTTAAAACCAGCAAAATTTCTCTTGGCAATTGCCATCACCGGCATGATTGGTTCTTCCCCGTTGCTGCAGCGGGCGAACGCTCAGGCAGCGGCTCAGCCTAAGAAGGAATTTAAAGATAAGCATGAATACGATCTTTATGAAGAGGCTCGTACCGGAAAGGATCCAGCCGCGAACATCGCGAAACTCGACGAATGGAAGAAAGGGTACGCGGAAACGCAGTTCGGGGCCGAACGGCTGGCGATGTACCTTACCAACTACGCCGCTCAGAACAAGACGCAGGACGTGGTAAATACCTCCAAAGAGATCCTGGGGACCGATCCCAACAACTTCACCGCCCTGTATTACATGACGTTGTACACCCAGGCGCGCGTGCCACAGGGAGCCGCCGCCGCCCCCGCCGATGTCCTGGCGGAGGGTGAGAAATCAGCCAACGGAGTTCTGTCGAACCTGGACAAACAGAAGCCCGCCAACATGGCCGACGATCAATGGAACACCAGCAAGAAGCCCATTGTGGCTCTGGCGCAGACCAACCTGGGCTGGATCGCCATGCAGCGCAAACAGTATGACGCCGCCGAAACCGCTTTCAAGGCCAGCCTCACCGCCAACCCCAATCAAGGCTTGGTAGACTACTGGCTCGGCTTGGTCCAGGCGTACCAGAAGAACACCGCCAAGGGTCCGGAACTGCTGTTTTACTTAGCCCGCGCCGCTACCTACACCGGTGAAGGCGCTGCGCCCGCCGGAATCCAGACGGCAGCTAACGCCTACCTGGAGAAAGCGTACGTCGGGTATCACGGCAAGAAAGACGGTCTGGACCAACTGAAGGCCTCGGCCAAGGCAAACCCCATGCCACCCCCGGGCTTCTCCATCAAGAGTGTCACGGATATTGGCAAGGAAGAGGCCGTAGCGGAGGAAGAGGCAGCGAAATCAAATCCGCAGCTGGCCACTTGGAAGAACCTCAAGACCGCGCTTACGGGTGCTGAAGGCGCAAGCTACTTCAACTCCAGCATGAAGGATGCTCTTCTGCCCACGTTGCGTGGCAAGGTCGTCTCGCTCACCCCGGAGACCAACCCCAAGCGGATCGTGCTCTCGAACATTGACGGCACTACGCCGGACGCCACCCTGAACCTGGACGCGGCTCTTCCCGGCAAAGTGGAACCCGGCACGGAACTCACCTTTGAAGGCGTCGCCGAGAGCTACACCGCTGAGCCATTCATGGTGAACTTCAAGGTGGAAAAAGACAAGGTCCACGGTTGGACTGGCAAGGGCGCTGCCCGTCCCGCAGCCCCGGCCCGCCGTCCAGGGTCCGGTAAAAAGAGGTAAAGCGTCCTTATCCCAGGCCCGCCAGTTTTCTCAGGTGGGGCGTCGATCTCAAGTATTGAGATCGCGCCCCACCTGAATGCCCTTCCCCCCCGCACTGCGAACACCAGCCGGTGCTTTCCCACTCCAAACTCCACGTGCTAACGTCCCAGTGATAGCGCTTCGCCACCGCGCTGGTGCTCACTCTATCTGTGAGATGCCTCAGCCCCTCCACGGCGGAAAAGTATCCCGCGGCATCCACGCCCGAATTATGAGGATGTGTAATCGTAACGGTCACTTGCTGCTACTCTCACTGATCTCGTCGAGGCAAGCTTTGCGCCGTGCTCACCATCAACGCGCCGAGTCTCCGAAGCCCCCTTACTGTCGCGCCGGAATCCGGGGTCATGCTCCAAAATGGCCTGCTCCGCGCCATCACTACCCGCCAAACGTGGAAATGCCGCCGTCCCAATCAGCTCAAGACCGCGCTCGAAGCGCTGCTATAGCGGGCCAGCACGTAAGGCCCCTCCGGAATCACCGCGACCCTGGCCCCCTTGGGCAATCCCGCCAACACGCCCGCCACCGCTGATTCCGCATCCTGAAACACCGGCCCCCAAAGCGAGGCGTGGTATTCCGCCGGAATCCCTGGCATGAAGAACATCAATTGGACCTTGGCCGCCGCCAGAGCCAGCTTTTCCAGTTGCCACTGATCCACCGTCACCGGCACCCCATCAATCGCTTTCAGAAACTCCGTGGCGCTGCCGTACTGCGCCGCCATGGCCGTAAACTCATGCGCGCCCACGCCCTCTGAGCATTCCGCCACCAGCAGAATCCGCCCGCCTTCCTTCACCACATGCGTAGCCGCCGTAACGCCCTTCACCGCCTGATAAAACGTCAGATCTAGCGGATAGCCGGCCGACGTTGTAATCACCGCGTCCACCGGTTCATCCAGTTCTTCCAACATCACCCGCGAGACAAACGCCACGCCGCACGCGTGCGCCTTCACCAGATCGCCCGCGAACACCGCCGCTATGGGACGCCGTTCGCCCGCCGCGGCCCGCCCCAACGCCACGTCCACCAGAAAATCGTGCCCCGCCATGCGCGCGATCTCCAGCAATTCGCGATGCAGGGGATTGTCCTCAATCGACCCCTCATGCGTGCGCGGATCCTGCATAAACCGGGAACTGTGCAGCACCTTGATGGTCTCCTGCGCCGCCAATCCCGGCGCCACCAGCTTGCGCCCGCCGGAGAAACCCAGCATCAGATGGGGCTCAATAAACCCCAGCGTGATACGTAAATCGGCATCC
>JBBQUE010000134.1:0-7196 GCA_038212805.1 Bryobacterales bacterium
TCCTTGGTCTTCACCGTCGGGGCATCGAACAGTTCACGGGCCCGGTGGAGCAATTTGCGCGCCACACAGGCTCCATCCCTCTCAAAGAGGGGCTTGAGTTCAGAGGCATCCAGCGGCCAGAGAGCGGGCGCATTCGCCGGACGCAGGGCCGCGAGTTCAGGCTGGGATTGTAGGCGGGCCGCCAAAACTTCCAGCGCCTGCTCCCAGTTGAGGGGATGCAGATTAGCCTGGTTCCCCAGCATACGATCTTGCTCGGCTCCCCGGATCGCGCTTTTGATGGAATCGATAAACGTGGTTTGGACGCAGCAAATGATGGCCGCGTTGGGTAGCGTATCGTGCAAGGTGGAGACCAGCTTCCCGAGCGCGAATATCCCCTCCTGATCGCCTGTATGCCGTTGTAAGGACTCCACTTGATCGAGACAAAAAACCAGCGGAACCGGTGCGGTGAGCTGCGCAAGTTGCTTGATCACCTGGTAGGAGCGTTCTTCCTGGAACTCTTCGTCGACTGGTTGGGCGGAAAGCCCGAGGGCGGCCAACTGCGGTTCCGGGAGTTCGTAGCCGTGAAGCCATGCGGCGGAATCACGCACGTGAACACCCTGCATCAGGTTTTCAAGAATGATTCCCAGGTCCCGGTGGTAGACCATTTCGAGATCCCGTTGACGGCCTTCGAGCAGGCGTTCGAGCACCGAACGGCCGCCCGGGTTGCGCCTGAGCAGGGCCTCCGCCAGGTTGCCACGTACGAACCGCCAGATCATCCCCGCACTGGTCTGCATGCGTAAAGGAATGAAAACACTCAGCTTGCCGGTCTCAGCATTCCGTTCAAGATGTTCGCGCAGACGGCTCAACAAATGTGTTTTGCCGCTGCCAGGTTCGCCAAAAAGCAATAAGGAACCACTTTCATGCTGGGAGGCCACCCGGTCAATCAGCTTGAGGCATTCTCGCTTAGCATGAACGTTGATGCTGGGGACATCCACGCGCACCTCATCTAACGCGCTTCCCACCACGTCGCGAGCGAATGGATTGGGGACTTCAGCCAGTCCTTTACGTTGGCCGGGGTGTGATGGCGACATAAAAAGTTCCGTCCTGGCCGTCCACCAGGACCGCTCGTTCGTGCGGGGGAAGACCCTGGGGGAAGTCGTGTTGGCTGAGGAAGATACGCCTCTGCCTGCGAAGGTCCAGCACGGCGTGATCCATGGCCGGCTTAGAGAGATTCGGTACCGCGGCACGCAGTTCGCGAACCGAAACCGGGGCCACTCCGGAGGGTTCCAACCGCGCCAGAACTTCCATGATGATACTTTGCAAGGACGCCATTTCGCCCGGCAGTACCGTGCTGATCTCCTCCTCCGCCGCCCCGGCTGCCCGGACTTTAGCCAAAATCTCACTGATGGTCGCTTGAGCCGCAGCCAGATAGGCCCCAGGATATCCCGCGCGGCCAACCAACTCGCCGCCGGTTCCGAACGAGCCATACTTGCAGAGCAGCCGGTCGCGCAGGAGTTCCGGAACTACCGCCGCAATCAGTTTGGCGGGATAAGGAGGCAGCCGCTTCTTCGCTTGCGCCGCCAACGCTTTCGCGGGCATGGCGCACTCAGCGCCTACCGCGAGGATGACTTCGCGAACCATCGTCGTGGGCGATGGACCCCAAAAGCACTGTTGGCCCCTGACATCCGGCCAGCGGTGTATCAGACGCCTCTCAATGTAGGACTCCAGGATGGCCTTCAACTCAGCATTGGGCACGCGGGTTTCCCCGGCGAGTTTCTTGAACGAAACTGGGGCTTTGGCGGACTCCAATACCTTCCGGACGCGGACCGCCGTCTCTGTAGCTGGTGACGAGGTGCTGGACAAAAGCTTCTCTATCTCCTTTACTGCAATCCACGGGCGTTACAATATCGGGACGTGCCCACGGCTCCCATCGAGAAGTTCGGCGTTCTTCTGCGGGTAGGTACCTTCGTACTGATCGCGCTTCTGGGCTTTGTCATTTTTCCTTCCGTTTCGCACCTGATCCTGGGCCCTGGTGGGTATCTTATCACCGCGGCACTCGGCACGTTCGCTACCGGATTAACCGCGAACGCAATCTCGCTCAAGATCTACGAACGGGGACGACTGTCCGATATCGGGCTGGGATGGAATAGCGGCTCCCGTCGAAATCTCTCTTATGGACTCCTGGGCGGCATTGGTGCCGCATTCTGCGTGCTGGTGCTGCCCATTCTTACCCGCTTCGCGGAATTCGAGCGGCAGCCCGATCAGTCTATAAAGTGGTCCAACCTGGTTTTTCTCTCAGTAATCCTTTTGTTTGGGGCAGTGGGCGAAGAAATGCTCTTTCTCGGGTACGCTTTTCAAGTTCTCGCCTACAGTATTGGGCCGTTCGCGACGATCCTTCCACTGGGAGTATTGTTTGGAGCGGCACATATGAACAACCCGGGTGTGACCTTACTGGGAGTGACGAACACGGCGCTGTGGGGGATGATCCTGGGATTCGCATTCATCCGCAGCGGCGATCTATGGCTGCCCATAGGGTTACATTTCGGATGGAACTGGACTCTCCCGATGCTTGGGGTAAATATGAGCGGGTTTACAATGAATGTAACCGGGTATGTCCTCCATTGGAAAGTGGGGGATCTCTGGAGCGGCGGCAATTATGGTCCTGAGGGCGGCTTACTCACTACGATAGTAGTATTCGCCCTGCTTATCTTTCTGCTTCGCGCGCCGATCAGAACCCAGGAAGCGTTTCTATTGCGGGAGGAACCGCATGATTCCTGAATGGACAAAGTTACATCGGCCCATCGTTTTCGCGGCCGTGACGCTTTTTTGTTGGAACGGTCCGGCACGGGCCAGCGATACAAAATTGACCGAGGAAGACCGCATTGAGATCCTGCGGGGCTTGACGGCTGAATACGCCACGGTGAAGTCGTACCTGCCCAGATCCAAAAAAGCGTTGCCCTTTGACAGCAACGGCCAGTACGACAAGAAAAAGTGGGAAGAGTTGGGGCGTGAATTGGGGCCTGCGGCAAGAGTTGGGGACTTGGTGCAGATCACGCATGTGGCCATTGAACGCGATCACATCCTACTAGAAATCAACAACGGCATCAGGAAGAAGGGCAAGTGGTACGACCATATTGAGGTCGGGATGGGAGGGAGTACTGCGCCCGTGAATCAAAACCGGGACGCGAACGCTCCCAGCGGCACCTACATCGCGCTCACATTCGATAAGCAGGTGCCCGCGCTAAAGGCATCCGAAATCAAGAAGATGCTGAGCCCTATTTTGGATTTTGACAAGCATAGCGCTACCGAAAGCTATGTTGAAAAGCTGCCGGAACCGATCCAGAAAGCCATCAAGCTGAATAAGGCGATTGAGGGGATGGACCGGGAACAGGTGATGCTGGCCCTGGGCAAACCACGCCACAAGGAGCGCGGCATGCAGGATGGCGACGAAACCGAGGAGTGGATTTACGGGCAACCGCCGGGCAAGATCACATTCGTCAGTTTCAACGGTTCGAAGGTAGTAAAGGTCAAGGAAGCATATGCCGGCATGGGCGGTACTACCGCCGCCCCCCTGCCCGCCCGTTAGCGAAGTAAAGAAAGTTCTAAAGGAAGCATGCGCATACCCGCTCAAATCAGTCGAGTTTTACTTGTTGGCGTTCTTGGCCTCCCAGTTTGGTTGGCAGCTCAACCAGTTCCCAAGGGTCTAAAGGAAATTACCTCTGTAGAAGGAATCACAGAGTACCGTTTACAGAATGGCCTGCGAGTGCTGCTGTTTCCGGACTCGTCAAAGCCCACGACAACGGTTAATCTGACTTATCTGGTAGGTTCCCGCCACGAGAACTATGGAGAGACGGGAATGGCCCACTTGCTGGAGCACCTGGTTTTCAAAGGTACCAAGAAGCACGGGAACATCATGACGGAACTGCAGACGCACGGCGCGCAGTTCAACGGGTCAACCTCCTGGGACCGGACGAACTACTTTGAGACATTCCAGTCAAGCGACGAGAATCTGAAATGGGCGCTCGATATGGAAGCCGACCGCATGGTGAACTCGAACATTGCGCGCAGCGATCTGGACACTGAAATGACAGTCGTGCGAAATGAATTCGAAAGCGGCGAGAATAGTCCCGGGCGGGTTCTCATGCAGAGAACCATGGCGGCCGCGTTCGAGTGGCACAACTACGGAAAAACGGTGATTGGGACGCTGTCGGATATCGAAAAGGTTCCGATTGAGAACCTGCAGGCGTTCTACCGGAAGTTTTACCAGCCAGATAACGCCATGCTAGTAGTGGCAGGTAAGTATGACAAGGCCAAGGCGTTGGCCTGGATATCGGAGTTTTTCGTGCCGATCCCCAAGCCCACCCGGGAGCTTCCAAAAATCTACACAACTGAGCCCACGCAGGACGGCGAGCACATGGTGACGGTGCGCCGGACGGGCGACGTCCAGGCCATCAATCTGATTTACCACACCCCCTCCGGCACTCATCCTGACGACGCGGCGATTGAGGTTTTGTCTACCATTTTAGGGGATAACCCGTCCGGGCGACTTTACAAGGCGTTGGTGGATAACAAGAAGGCTTCGTCCGTATTCGCAAACAATCTGGGCCTGGCCGAGGCTGGAATGCTGATGTTCGGAGCGCAGGTTCGCAAAGAACAATCGCTGGATGCGGCTAAGGAAGCCATGCTTGGGGTGATCGAAGGGTTGGTCAAGGAACCGCCCACGGCAGAAGAAGTGGAGCGGGCGAAAACCAAGCTGACAAAGAATATCGAGTTGTTCCTGAACGATTCCACGCAGATCGGCGTGGCACTCAGCGAGCCAGCCAGCCAGGGGGATTGGCGTCTGTTGTTCCTGGGTCGCGACGACTTGAAAAAGGTGACTCGCGAGGACGTGCAGCGCGTAGCCAAGGCGTATCTGAAGGAATCGAATCGGACCATGGGCGTCTTCATTCCGACCGACAAACCGGACCGCTCGGATATTCCCGCGCCACCGGAAGTCGCCAAGCTGGTGAAGGATTACAAGGGTGAGGCGCTGAAGACGGAGGGAGAGGTTTTCGATGTTTCTCCCGCCAACATCGACGCCCGAACCGTGCGCGCCACGCTGGCGAATGGCACCAAGCTGGCTATGCTGAGCAAGAAGACGCGTGGCAACGCCGTGCAGGCTTCGGTCAACATTCGCTTCGGCACCGGGAAAAGCCTGTTCGGAAAGAAGACAGCCGCCCAGTTGGCGGGCCAGATGCTGAACCGCGGGAGCAAGGATCATACCCGCCAGCAGATTCAGGACGAATTCGACAAGCTCAAGGCGCAGGTAAACTTCTACGGTACGGCGACCAGCGCTGGGGCCAACATTCGAACGGTACGGGAGAATCTGCCGGCAACTTTGAAACTGATGGCAGAGGTACTCCGGGAGCCCACCTTCCCGGACTCGGAGTTCGATCAGGTAAAGCAGGCTAACCTGGCCCGCATCGAGAGCCAAAAGAGCGATCCGAATTCCCGCGCCAACATTGCCCTGGTCAAGCATATATCGCCGTATCCGAAGGGCGATGTGCGGGCCACTAGTTTACCGGACGAAGAAATTGAGGATCTCAAAAAGGCTACGCTCGCCGAAGCCAAGCAGTTCTACAAAGATTTTTACGGTGGATCGAACTCGGAAATCGCGGTGGTTGGAGATTTCGACGCTCCCGAAATTCAACAAGCGGTGGCGAAACTATTCGGCGATTGGAAGAGTCCGAAACCGTTTGAACGCGTGATGGGTACCTTCACTAAGGTTGCGCCGGTGAACCAGATGATCGAGACACCGGACAAGGCGAATGCCATGTTTATCGCGGGGATGCGCCTTCAGATCAGCGATGAAGATGCTGATTCCGCGGCGTTGTTGTTAGCTAATTATCTGTTGGGGGGCAGCACGGATTCCCGGCTCTGGAATCGGCTTCGGCAGAAAGAAGGATGGACCTACGGTACGGGAACGCAACTGGTGCTGGGCACGAAAGAGAAGAACGCCGTCCTGGTTGGCTACGCGATTCTGAATCCACAAAATATCAAGAAGCTGGAAGCTGGTTTCAAGGAAGAGTTGGATAAAGTTTTGACGGCGGGCTTCACCCCTAAGGAAGTGGGGAATGCTAAGAAGGCTTGGCTGCAGGAGCAGAACGTGAATCGCTCCAACGATGGATCTTTGGTGAGTACGCTCTCCAGTAATCTGTTCTTTGGAAGAACCCTGGCGTTTCAAGCCGATAAGGAAAACCAAGTGGCGGCCCTTACGGCCGAACAGGTGACGGCTGCGTTTAAGCGGAATATCGATCCTTCCCAATTCACGATTGTAAAAGCAGGAGACTTCAAGAAAGCAGGCATGAGCGAATGATGCGCTTTTGGATCGTCATCCTTAGTTTCATTTCCTTCGCTTCCGCTGAAACGAAGCCAATGCGTTTGGCAGTGGCCGGCCTGGTTCACGGTCACGTGGATGGGTTTTTCCGGGCTTTGAAGTCCCACAACGAAGTCGAGTTGGTTGGGATCTTTGACCCGGATACGGCCCTGCATCGAAAGTATGCGCAGAAGTACGGCTTTGCCGAATCTCTTTTCTTCACCGATCTCGGCGTCATGCTCGACCGGGTGAAGCCCGAGGCGGTGGCGTCATTTACCAGCACATTCGATCATCCGATGGTGGTAGAGGCGGCTGCGCCCAGACATATCGCGGTGATGATGGAAAAGCCGCTGGCAGTCAGCATGGACCATGCCCGGGCGATTCAGCGCTCCGCCAAAGCGGGCGGCATTGCGGTTATCGTGAACTACGAGACCACCTGGTATCGAAGTCACGCAGCCCTTTGGACTCTCCTGAAGCAGCAGAAGGCAGGCGGAGACATCCGCAAGATGGTGGCGATGGATGGGCACCAGGGGCCGCGCGAGATTGGCGTGGGACCGGAGTTTTTCGCCTGGTTGACGGATCCTCAGAAGAACGGCGCGGGGGCCCTCTTCGACTTCGGCTGCTACGGAGCGAACCTGATGACTTGGCTGATGGACAACCAGCGGCCCATAGCCGTCACCGCTTTGGTGGCGCGAAACAAACCACTGATCTACCCAAACGTGGATGACGAAGCCACCATCCTGGTGCAGTACCCGAAGGCTCAGGGAATTATAGAGGGCTCATGGAACTGGCCATTTGCAAGAAAAGACTTCGAGGTGTATGCGGAGCGAGCCTACGCCGTGGCGGTTGGCGGTGGCGAACT
>JBBQUE010000135.1:0-7195 GCA_038212805.1 Bryobacterales bacterium
GCTACTTCGGCTTCGTGACCGGCGGAGTGCTCCCCGCTGCCATGGCGGCCGGATGGCTGGCCACCGCCTGGGATCAAAATGCGGGTTTACAAGTCATGAGCCCGCTGGGCGGCAGGCTGGAAACCATCGCTACCGCCTGGCTTCTGGACATTCTGAATCTTCCGGCAGGGTGCGGCGCGGGGTTCGTAACCGGCGCAACCATGGGAAATTTTACCGCTCTGGCCGCCGCCCGGCACGCGATTCTGCGGCGCTCCGGCTGGGACGTGGAAGACCAGGGCCTGTTCGGCGCGCCGGAGATCAACGTGGTGGTAGGTGCCGAAGTCCATGTTTCTCTGCTCAAGGCGCTGGCGTTGCTGGGGTTAGGCCGCGCGCGTGTGACCCATGTTCCCATCGATCATCAGGGCCGCATGCGGGCGGACGTCCTGCCCGCGCTCCATGAGCGCACGATTTTGTGCCTGCAAGCCGGCAATGTGAACAGCGGAGCCTTCGATCCCGCGGTGGAACTCTGCCGTCGCGCACGGGAAGCCGGAGCCTGGGTCCACGTGGATGGCGCATTTGGACTTTGGGCCGCCGCCTCCCCGAAACTGGCCCACTTGGTTGCCGGTTATAACGAAGCCGATTCCTGGGCCACCGACTGCCATAAGTGGTTGAACGTCCCGTTCGATTCCGGCTTAGCCTTCGTCCGGAATGCCGGGGATATGCGCTCCGCCACCGGCGTGCAGGCCGCTTACCTGCAGGAAGATGGCACCCGCCAGCCTTGCCACTATACCCCGGAGGCGTCCCGACGCGCCCGCGCGATTGAGATTTGGGCTGCGCTCCGGTCCCTGGGCCGCCGCGGGTTAGCGGAAATGATTGAGCGTAACTGCCGCCTGGCTACCCGTTTCGCGGAGGGCCTGCGCGCGGCCGGCTTCGAAATCCTAAACGAAGTGGTGCTCAATCAAGTGATGGTTTCCTTCGGCGAGCCCGAGCGCACCCGCCGCGTCATCGCGAAAATTCAGGCCGAAGGAACCTGCTGGTGCGGAGGCACCGTTTGGCAAGGCCGCACCGCGATGCGCATCAGCGTATCGAACTGGTCCACCACGGAGGCGGACGTGGACCGCAGCCTGAAAGCCATCATCGCCCTGGCCCGCACCGCTAGCTGAGAAGCTCTGACCAGTTCGATCCGGTTGCCGTGAGTGTCCCATCTCCCTCGGCTCCATGCGGAACGCTATACCCAGTTTCGCCAGGCGTTCGTGCTCCGCTCGAAGATCGCGCACCCCAAACGTCTGTGAACGGGATTCCCGCATCAAACAACGCTTTATGCTAGTCCTTCGCGGGATCACAAGCGGTGGGTTTCACCGGCATCTGCACGCCTTCCTGCTCTTCGGGCGAGACCACGGTAAGCCACTTTGCTTCGCCTAAGGGGATTTCGGGTGTAATTTATCCTGATCATCCACCATCACGTTGCCGACATCCGTCCTGTTTCCGCCCGTTACACTAATGAAGGACATGCCCAAAATTTTGGTTACCGGCGGGGCCGGTTACATCGGCTCAAACACCTCGCAACTGCTCCGGCGCAGCGGTTACGAAGTGGTGGTTATTGATGACCTGTCGCGCGGCCACCGCCACAATGTGCAGGACATCCCGTTCCATCAGGTCACGCTCGCCGATACCAAAGCGGTCGCCCGCGTCCTCAAGGATGAAGCCTGCGATGCGGTGATCCACTTTGCCGCCTATATTGCCGTGGGCGAATCCACGGGCAAGCCGGAATTGTACTTCGCCAACAACGTGGGTGGCACCATCTCGCTGCTTTCGGCCATGGTGGAGGCAGGCGTGCGGCACCTGGTGTTTTCCTCCACTGCGGCGGTCTACGGCATGCCCGCGATTGTTCCCATTCCTGAAGACTCCGCCGTCTCCCCGTTGAGCCCGTATGGGGATTCCAAGGCGATAGTGGAAACCATGCTCCGCGCCATGGATCAGTTCCGGGGCATCCGAAGCGTGGTGTTGCGCTACTTCAACGCCTGCGGCGCAGACCCCGAATCGCCCCACCTGGGCGAAGAGCACGACCCCGAAACGCACCTGATCCCGCTGCTCTTCCGCGCTATAGAAACAGGCGCTCCCATCACAATTTTTGGGGAAGACTACCCCACGCCGGACGGCACCTGCATTCGGGACTATGTCCATGTGGTGGATTTGGCCCAAGCCCACATCCTGGCAGTCCGTCATCTGCTGGATGGCGGCGCGTCCGATGCTTTCAATGTAGGCACAGGATCGGGCCATTCCGTCCTGGAGGTGGTGCAATCGGTGGAAAAAGTTACCGGCAAGGCCGTGCCGCTAACTAAGGGGCCACGCCGCGATGGCGACCCTGCCGTCCTGGTGGCTAATTCCAACCGCCTGCGCGCAAAATTGGGCTGGGCGCCGCGGTATCCGGAGTTGGATGATGTGGTGAAAACGGCGTGGGATTTCCACCAGTGGGCCGGTGGGCGCGCTTAGGCCGCATCCTTAAGTTCGGTGAATGGCCTGGATCGCCAGCTTTGGCTCGTGCTGAATAATCCGGAGTAAAGCCACGGCCGGTCCGGTGGGACGCCGGCGATTCTGCTCCCAGTTTTGGAGCGTCTTTACACTCACGCCTATCAGGTCCGCGAATTCAGATTGCGAAAGGCTGGTGCGTTCACGGATAGCCCGAACCTCCGCCGCTTGCGCGACAAACCGCCGGGAGGCTTGCTTCTCGCCGCGCAGGATCGCGCCGCCCTCGCGGATGCTTCCGATAAGCTCGTCAAACATCGTGTCATCCATCTCGGAATTCCTCCTTCACAAGTCTTGCCAACTGAGCTGTTTGCCGCGGCGTTAGGTCCGCATTCTTGCTCTTCGGGTAGGCGTAGAGAAGCAGAATCAAGTCCTTGAATACAGCCCAATAGTAAATGACACGGGCACCGCCGCTCTTCCCCCTGGGTCCAGTCGCCACCCTCAACTTGCGAATGCCGCCCCACCGCGCAAAACAACTCCTATCGAGGGATTCGCCACCAATTCAGATTGAAGCTGGCGGTACTCATCCTCGGTCAACAGATCGTCGATCTGACGGGTGAACACTGAGGTCTCAACAGACTCCACCACTCGCTATTACACGCCATTGGCGGATAATCTACTTGCGGATCTGCCAGCGTTCGTCAAACAAACCCGCAACCACCGCTTCCGGCATCTCCGCCCCTTCTTTCACCTTCACAATGGCGTAGTCGCCCCACTGCGGATTCCCATAGTCCCCGTTGTATTCCCGATCCGGGATCGTCAGGCCGGTGTTCAACACCACGTACTTCGCCTCATTCAGAGGATTGGGGTAAATCAAAGCCGGAAAATGCTCCGCCGCCGGGAACGACTGCCCGCCCATCTTCACGGATTCCTTGGTCCACTGCACCGGCAACTTACCTTGCAGTTTCGCAATCAGGCGATTGCTGCCCGGGTCGCCAAACAGCACGATGTGGTACTTCGCCATATCCGCCGCCGTCACTTCCGTATCGTTCTTCACTAGCGGATGTCCCCGGAAGAACTTCGCCCAAAGCCAGTCGAACCGCGCCAACGATCGCAACGCCTGCTGATTCACGGCGTCATTCCAGGGCGTGCCCGTGGGACGCACCAGCAGGAACGGATCCAGAAACGCATCGTCAATCGGGCCTTGTAGCGCGTGGATTTTATGCAGACCCGTGAGCTTCGCTGGCGCCTGCTTCCATGCCGCGCCCGTCTTCTCCAGCGTGATGGACGCTCCTGGCTTTACGGTCAGCTTCTGGCCATCAATCTCAATCGCCTTCGCCAGCGACGTCTCCCGCAGCGCCAGCCGCGCAACGTTCTTCGTCATGATCTGGTACCGGCTGCCACCCTCTAAACGCTGCGCATTGATAGAAGCGCGCTCATAGTGCTGGCCAAGTTCCTCTATCGAAACCCAATAGCTCCGGTTATACCGCGTGGTCCACGTAACAAACTGAATATGCCCGGGCGAGGTCTGGCCTTTATCGCCCCACTCTTTCAGGAACGAATCCAACCGCTCCCGCACCAGCGGACTGGTTCCATGGCCGGTCTTGAGTGAGATCAGAAAAATATCCGGCGTGCCTTCGGAACGCAGAAAATCAGGTTCGCCCACCGACGCGAAGCCTTCCTTTTCCAGCTGCGCCCGCGCCCGCAGCGACGATTCCAACTGCCCCCGGTTCGGCGTCCCCGGAGCCACCGGCGGCAGGCAGCAGGTCTGCGTATCCGATTCGCCATCATGCCCCGCCAGCGGCAGATTGAACGCATTCAGCGCCCACTCCTCCATGTTTTCCCAGATCTTCAGCGTGGCCATTTGATACGGAGCCAGGCCCGGCAACAGCGACCGCCGCGACCACGTCCCCGCCCCGATCTCAGCCGCCGCGAACCGGTCCGGATAGTGCAGCGCCACGTTCCATGCACCCTCGCCACCCATGGAAAATCCCCTCAGCAAAATGCGCTTGTCGTCAATTTTGAAACGCTTCTGTACCGCCGCGATGGCCTCGAACACGTCCGCCTCGCCGGCCCAATGATACCCGGCACCGTTCAGCCGTCCGAAAACATCCAGTTGGATCTGTCCGTTATCCGCCACCGGCGGCCGTCCCGGTCCGGACTTCGGAAAGTTGAACAGAAACTCCGACTCCGTAGTCTGGTTCTGCCGCCCATGCATCCACACATATAACCGCGTGGGCTTCGCTGCATCATAGCCGGCGGGCAGCGTAATGCCGTATGGCTGCACCGATCCATCGATCGCGGACACATGCCCATGGGTCTGTTTCCTCTCATTGTTCCAAGGCGACTGCCCGTCACGCAACTGCTTGGCCCGCTCAATCCCGCTATCCAAAACCGCCAAGCTGTGATCAATGCCGTTCTGCGTGAAGAACTGATCCGGAAACTCCAGCAGCATGCGCCCCGCCTTGCCATAGACTTCCACATCCGCCACCAGGCCGGGATCGGTTCGTTTGGCCTTCAACCCAGCCACCATGGCCTCTATCTCCCGGGTCTTTGCCTCTACCTGCCGCAGTTCTTCGGGCTTAGGTACGATCGGCGGTTGAGGCCCCCGGGGCGGCTGAGCGGAGAGCGGCAAAATTACCAACGCGGCAAGCACAAGCGGAGTGAGTTTCATACCGCTTTCCATTATTACCCGGAGCACACTGCGTTACTATGAGGTCGCGGGTTATGCCAACGAAACTGCCGCTGGAGCGGCCATCCTCCCGAGCGCTCTCGAAAGGGGTCCAGATCATCGAACTCCTCTCCGAAGCTGAATCGCCCCTGGCCCTGGGAACCATCGCGCAGCGCATCCGGCTCGGCAAGCCATCCACCTTCCGGTTATTGCAAACCCTGGTCGCCACAGGCGTGGTGGCTACATCTGGAAATGGCGATTACTATCCGGTCCGAAGGTTCGCGCCTATGCAGGAATCGTCTTGGGTGGACGAACTGGTGGCTGCGGCGCGCCCGGAAATGTACCGCATCAACGCCGATCTGGCTGAGGCCGTGACACTCGCCTCGCTATTCGGGGATCACATCCGCGTGGTGCAGACGCTTGAAAGCAGCCGCGAGATCCGCATGTCGAATTACATCTCGCGCATCCTGTCGCCTTACGGATCGTCGCTTGGCAAGGCCATCGCGGCGCATCAGGACCCGGTGCGGCTCAACCAGCTCTTCCAGGTGTATGGCGTATACCCGCTGACGAAGAATACCATCGTGGAACCAACCTTGATGCTGCAGGAACTGGCGCGCATCCGGAAGCGCGGATACTCGTCTGAATTTGAGGAGACCGTGGAAGGTGGGTGCTGCTTCGCTGCGCCTATCCGCGTGGACGATCAGGTGCGCGCGGCCGTCAGTGTTTCCATTCCCATTGCCCGTTTCACCGACGGCCTGGACGCCAAAATCGGAGAGATTCTGATGGGCGCGGCCCAGCGGATTGAGACCACTTTACATAGCCGCTAGCGCCTTCACGTCCCGCAGCGTCTTCATCGCGTCCCCCAAAGGCAGGTATTCCATCGCCACGAAGTCGCGGAACCCCGTGGCGCGAATGGCCTGAAACACGTTGCGGTAATTGATCTCACCGGTACCCGGCTCATGCCGCGCCGGAACGTCGCCCACGTGAAAATGCCCGATATCGGCAATGTTCGCGCGCAGGGTTTCAATCAGGTTCCCTTCCATGATCTGAACGTGATAAAAATCAAACAGGATCTTCACGTGCGGGCTGCCCACGGTGCGCACTATGTCAAACGCCTCGCGCGTACGGTTCAGATAGTAATTCGCATGGTTCTCCACCGGGTTCAGCGGCTCCACTTTCGCCAGCGTGTTCAGCACCTCAACAATCAACTGAATCCCATTAGCCGACGCGATGTCGGCGGCGCGCTTCAAACCTTCCACGATGCTGGCCCGTTGCTGCTCATGCGGCATCCCCGCAACTTTGTTCCCGGTCAATACGACTAAACGCGAACTCTCAAAGCGTTTGGCGGCCTCTGTCGAAGCTTTGATCTCCGCCAGAAACCCGTCGCGTTCGGCTGGGTCACACAGGCCCATTCCTTTCGGATTCACGCCGCGGTTGCCCACCAGGCACGCGCATTCCAAGCCCAGCTTATTCTTCAGCGGGGTGATCTCCGCCGCATCCGCCGCCCGCCAATCGCCAAACTCAAAGCCCTGGTACCCGGCCAGCGCCACCTGTTCCATCCGCTCTTTCAACGTCAGTTTGGGGAACAAGGGCTCCACGCGCACCGACAGCTTGAAGTTCGCCGGTGCCGGTTTCGCCAGCGCGGCCAAGAGGGGGAATTGCAGCATGGTTCGTCGTCGCACGCAGAAATCATATCACCACACAACAAATTATGAAACGGTGATTGACAAAATCAAAACGCAGCGATAGAATCTCGCACAGGAGTTTTGTTTGCCGCTCAATCGCGTCCTACTCACCGTTGCATTTACTCTGGCCGGGATTGAAGCCCAGCCGCTCACCACTCGCTTAATCCGCTTCTCTGAAGGCCAGCCTTTCCACATGGGGCAGGTCACATCCATGCGCATCGTCAGCCCAGGCACGGGGGCCAAGCGCCTCACCCTGAATTATTCCCACTCTGAATCCGGCTCGGAATTCGCGCAACACGTGCACGATGAATCGGACGACACCATCTTAGTGCTCCAAGGCGCGGCCGACCTGCGCCAAGGCCCAACGCGCACACCCATGCTGGAAGGCACCAGC
>JBBQUE010000136.1:0-7143 GCA_038212805.1 Bryobacterales bacterium
GACGCCGTACGCCAATGGATTTACCGTCCTACCTTACTGAATGGCCAGCCAGTGGAAGTAATCGCGCCCATCGACGTAATCTTCACGCTGACTCGATAGCGCGCCGCTTGTCCAGATAAGTAATAAGCAAGTACAAGGTAACAAATACACCCGCGGCGATCCCTACTAACTGCCAAATATGCTGTTTCAAGTAAGGAAGTGTCCCCGCGCCCAACTGCAACCCCAGCCAGGCGATGGTCCCGTACCGGATCAGCCGCGCCCCCAGGACCACGCCCGCAAATCGAAGTGGCGACACGCCCATGGCTCCAGCCGAGAGCACAAATACCTTCAGCGGCATGGGAATAATCGGCATCATGGCCGGCACAAACACCGTCAACAACCCGTATTCCAGGAACCAACTCTTCAACCGTGCTCCTCTTCGACTGTTGGTGTATTTATCCAGATAAGCTTCGCCGCCTTTGCGGCCCAGATAAAACAGGAACATGCTCCCAATTACCGAGCCCAAAACCGCCGTTCCGGCCGCCATGTACGCAACCGTGGGCGTGGTTACCGAAACCCAGATCAGCAAAGCATCCACACCGCCCACCACCGGGATTCCAGCCGAATCCAAAATAGCCAGCAGAAAAACACCCAGCGGGCCCAACGCCCGCAACGCCTCCACAAAGCCCGTCACGGTAACAGTTCCAGCAGTTCCGCCTCGCTAATTACCGGCACGCCCAATTCCTGCGCTTTCGTCAGCTTCGACCCCGCATCCTCGCCGGCCACCACGTAGTGGGTTTTCTTGCTCACCGATCCCGTCACCTTGCCCCCCGCTACTTCAATGCGCGCCTTCGCGTCGTCCCGCGTCAACCCCGGCATGGTGCCCGTCAACACAAAGGTCTTCCCGGCCAACGGCCCCATCGCTTTCCGCCGCATCTCCTGCGTGAACTGCAATCCGGCCTGCCGCAACTGCTCAATCAATAAGCGGTTGCGTTCCTCCTCAAAATATTCATGGATGCTGTGCGCTACCTTCGGGCCCACCTCTTCCGCCTCTTGCAGCAACTCCAGACTGGCCCCGGCAATGGCATCCAGACTCCCAAAGGTATCCCCTAAAATCTGCGCCGTTCGCTCGCCCACAAACGGAATCCCCAACCCGTTCAGCACCCGCGCCAGAGGCTTCGTTTTAGACGCATCAATGTTGGCAAGAATCTTGGTCGCGGATTTCTCACCCATGCGCTCCAGCCCCAGCAATTGATCCAACGTCAAGCGATAAATATCCGCCACGCCCGCCACCAAGTTCCCCGCCACCAACTGATCCACCAGCGCATCGCCCATCCCATCAATATCCATCACGCCCCGCGATGCGAAGTGCAGAACCGATTCCTTTAAACGCGCCGGGCAATTCGTATTGATACACCGGCTGGCCGCTTCCCCAGGCTCCCGCACCACCTCGCCTCCGCATACCGGGCACGCGCGCGGCATCACGAACCGCCGCCGGTCCGCACCGTGCGAAACCACGCGCACCACCTTGGGGATTACGTCGCCGCTCCGTTCCAGCAGCACTGTATCCCCGATCTCCACACCCAGCCGTTCGATCTCATCCTCGTTATGCAGCGTGGCCCGGGTCACCGTCACGCCGCTCACCACCACCGGACGCAGATGCGCCACCGGAGTCAGCGCTCCCGTTCGCCCCACTTGCACCTCAATCCCCTCAATCACGGTCTGTTCCTGGCGCGCTGGAAACTTAATCGCAATGGCCCAACGCGGAGCCTTCGCCGTCCATCCCAGCGCCTTCTGCTGCGTTATCGAATCCACCTTCGCCACCACGCCATCAATCTCGTAGGGCAGGGAATCGCGCCGCGTCTCCCACTCCCGGAAGAACGCCAGCAATTCCTCCACATCCGCGCACTTGCGCCGCTGCGGATTCACCTTCAACCCCGCGGCGGCCAGCAGATCCAGCGAATCCCAATGGCTCTCCAGATACGGTTCGCCGTTCACCAGCAGGAAGTATGCGTAAAAATCCAGCCGCCGCGAAGCCGTTACTCCGGGTTCCAGTGCGCGCAACGCTCCCGCCGCCGCGTTCCGGGGATTTGCGAAGGGCGGCAATTGCTGCACCAGGCGTTCCGTGTTCAGACGTTCGAAGGATCGCCGGTTCATAATGGTCTCACCGCGGGCTTCCCATTCCCCATCAATGATCGCCGCGGTGTGCAGCGGGAGTGACCGGATGGTCCGCGCATTCCCCGTGACGTCCTCGCCCACGCTTCCATCGCCACGCGTAATGGCCTGCTCAAAAGTGGTGCCGCGATAATGCACCGCCATGGAGAGCCCATCCATCTTCAGTTCGGCCACATAGCTGTACTTGGCCCCGCCCAGCAGATCGCGCACCCGACGGTCAAATTCCCGCAACTCCCCTTCCTGCAGCGCGTTATCCAGGCTCAGCATGGCCGAACTATGCCGCACTTTGACGAAACCTTCGCGCGCCTTACCGCCCACCCGTTGCGTCGGCGATCCCGGGGTGATCAGTTCCGGATGCTCCGCCTCCAGCCGCTGTAGTTCGCGCATCAGGGTGTCGTACTCGGCATCCGAGATCACGGGCGCATCCAGCACATAGTATTGATGCTCATGACGCCGCAGTTCTTCCCGCAGCCGCTCGACCTCTTCATTGATCTTCATGATGCCTATATAATTAGGGTACTATCGCCATCTACCGGAAGGCTTTCCTCATCTATAACCCCTATGCTGGACGTATCCGGCGGCGCCGACGTCTGGTGCAGGAGTCCATGGCTTTGATTGAGCGCCAGGGCCATCACGTCAAAAGCGTTTCCACCACCGGGCCTGGCTCCGCGGCGGAGATCGCGCGCAGGTGCCTGGACCAGGACGCCGACGCTATCCTGGTGGCGGGCGGCGATGGCACCATTAACGAAGTCGCCAACGGGATGGTCTATTCGAACGTGCCTCTAGGAATTCTTCCCGGAGGGACGGCCAACGTGCTGGCGTCTGAGATCGGCCTGCGCGGGAACATGCTGGCCGCAGCCAGTCAGCTCAGTGCGTGGATTCCGGAGCGCGTTTCGGTGGGTGTCCACCGCGATGGCCTGGAACGCCCGCGCCGCTTCTTCCTGCTCATGTGTGGGGCCGGGCTTGACGCCCATATCGTATACCACCTCAGCGCCCCCATCAAGGCGCTTTTCGGGAAGGTGGCTTACTGGATGGGGGGCTTCTCGCAGTTAAGCCGCAAGCTTCCGGAATTTGAGCTGGAGGCCGATGGCAAGGCCTACCGCGCCAGCTTCGCGCTTGCCAGCCGCGTGCGAAATTACGGCGGCGATCTGGACATTGCTCCTTCCATTACGCTGCTGGACGACGAGTTTGAAATCGTCCTGTTTTCGGGTGAAAATTCCCTTCGCTATCTTAGCTACATGGTGGGTATCATGCGCGCCCAAATACAAGCCACCCCCGGCGTCACGGTGATCCGCTGCCGCAGCCTGAAGTTATCGGCCACGGGGGATCAGCGCGTCTACACCCAGATTGATGGCGAGTACGCCGGAACGCTCCCCGTCAGCCTGGAAATAGTGCCCCGCGCCCTGACGCTCCTGTTGCCGCAAAGTTACCGCCTGCGCCGCCCGCACCAATGGACAACCTCACACACTCGCTGACTGCCCTGGCCCTCAGCCGCGCCGGGTTGAACCGGTTTTCGCCGCGGGCTACGTTGATCCTGATCGTCGCGGCGAATCTTCCCGATATCGATATTGTGAGCGGTATTCTGGGCCCGATCACCTATCTGGATTACCATCGCGGGTTAACCCATTCGCTGGCGCTTCTCCCCTTGATGGCCCTGTTTCCAGCGCTGTTAGCCATGGGGCTGGCCCGCTCCCGCGCTGGATTCCTGGGGGCATATCTGTTATCGCTGATTGGGGTCGCCAGCCACCTGCTGCTCGACTGGACGAACAGCTATGGAATCCGTTTGCTGCTCCCGTTTTCGGGCGAATGGCTGCATGCCGATCTGAACGCGATTGTCGACGTTTGGCTGTGGGCGTTCCTCCTCCTGGCGTTTCTGGGTCCGCTGCTAGGCCGCCTGGTCAGCTCGGAGATCGGAGCCAAACCCGGTTCCGGCCAAGGCCTCGCCATCTTCGCCCTGTCTTGCTTCCTGATCTACGATTACGGCCGGTACCTGGCTCACCAACGCGCTCTGGCCGCGCTGGATTCACGCATCTACGATGGAGTGTCCTCGCGCCGCGTGGCGGCGTTTCCAGATATGTTCAGTCCACTGAAGTGGACCGGTTGGGTGGAGACGGAAACGTCTTTCCTCCGCTTCGACATGAACCAGTTGTTCCCGTTCGATCCCGCCGCCAGCACCCGGGTTTACAAGCCCGCCTCGCCGGCTTTTATAGACATGGTGCGCGGCAACGAAACCTTCCGCGTCTTCAGAAAATTCGCCATCTATCCCATGTGGAGCGTCTCCCCCGCGGCCGAACCGGAAGGCGCCACTCAGGTGGAGTTGCGCGATCAGCGGTTCCCCTTCGTCGCCACCGCGGTGATCTCCGGTCAAAGCGTGAAGGTCAGCTTCCACTTTTGATGGTGTGGGCTCCGGGGATTTGGGGCATGCGATCCTATCGCCATGGGTCTTTCGCGGTTTCTTACTTGCATCGTTTTCACGGGCGTCCTCCATGGACAACTGATACCTGTGGGGTCGGCCCTCCCGCCCACGGCCATGCCTCCGGTGGTCTTCGTCGACGGCTATCAAACTACCTGCACCGCCAACCAGTTCGCCGATAACTTCGGAAAGTTCGATCAGTTGCTGCAGGCTACCGGCCGGGTGAGCGTTTTCTTCGACAATTGCCTCTACCCCACGAAGCCGTCGATCGCCGAACTGGGAAATAATCTGGGCCGGTTTATCGCGGGGCTGAAGTATAGCGACGGCTTAGCCGTCACCCTGGTGGATGTGGTGGGCCACAGCATGGGCGGCCTGGTTGTCCGCAGTTATCTGGCGGGTAGGCAAACCACCGGCAGCTATGCGCCGCCCGCCGCCCCCGGCATTCGCAAGGCGGTGTTCCTGGCTACGCCGCATTTTGGCACTCCGATCGCTTCGTTATTTGGAGTTGATGTCCAGACCATGGAACTGGCCAACGGGAGCGTGTACACCTTCGATTTGGGAACCTGGAATCAGGGAACGGACGATTTGCGCGGCGTGGATGCGTTGGCCCTGGCCGGCAATGGCGGTACCGGGATTCTGACCCAAGCTGGGCTGGATGACGGCGTGGTTTCTACCACTAGCGCGTCCATTGGGTTTGCGGTGGCGGGCCGCACCCGCGTGGTTCCTTACTGTCACACGCCGCCCGGGGCGGTCACGGCGGCCGGTTTCTGCCCGGCCAACGCGCCCGGCATTGCGCAGGGGCTGAACGCCACCGATGCGAATGCGGCCGCTGTTTTGTCTTTCCTCAACGACACCGCCGCATGGCAAACGATCGGCCAGCCGCCTGAACAGAATTCTCTGCTTTCCACCGGGGGCGGGCTGGTGGCGCGGGCCAAGTCGGCGGACGATCAATTTCTGATGGTCAGCGGGGCCAATGCGGGCAAAACCCTGAACGTTACCGCCAGCGCGGTAGCTTGGGCGGAGTATCTGCCCTCCGGAAGCAAAAGCCTCACCGTGAACACCACGGCCGGGACGCAACAGATTACTTACCAGCAACCGGCGGGATACGTGGCCGCGCTCATCGTGAAGCCCGGACCTTTCATCGCGCGCGTGCTTCCCGCAGCCGCCGCGCTCAGTCCTTTGGCCATCGCGCCTGGGATGTTCGTTTCTGTATATGGCGCGAACTTTGCCACGGCGAATGCGCAAGCTAGCGTGCTTCCCCTGCCGACGTTTCTAGGTGGCGTGCAAGTAACGTTGAACGACATGCCAATACCGCTGCAGTTCGTTGGGCCCGCGCAGATCAACGCTGTGATTCCCCCCGGGGTTTCCGGATTGGCGAGGTTGAAAGTGATCGCCAGCGGCGGTACCCATGCCGTGAATGTTGTGCTGCAGCCCTCCGTCCCGGCCATCTTTACGCAGGATCAATCCGGCTCAGGACCGGCGGCCGCGTTGAATGCGATCACCTTCGCTTTGGTCACCCCATCCAGTCCGCTGCGGGCGGGGGATTATGTTTCGCTCTACCTGACGGGTTTGGGGGCGGCCACCGATCCCGGCGTTACCGTAGGTGGAAAGATATGCGCGGTCAGCTTTGCGGGTCCAGCCCCCGGGTTCCCGGGGCTGGACCAGATCAACTGCCAACTAGCGCCCGGCACCGTGGCCGATCCGAAGGCCCCGGTGATTGTGATTGCGGGGGGACGCGTCAGCAACACGGCCACACTGGCGGTGCAATAACATTACAGGCCGAAGCACAGGATATTCGGGCCCGCGGCCACCGCAACGTATTGCCTGCCAGCCACGGTAAACGTCATGGGTGAGGCCTTCATCCGCGTGTTGGTAGGTATCTGCCACAACCTCTTCCCTTCGCGCTCCAACGTGATATTCCACAGGGACGCAAACTCCACGGGAGTGCATCGCCACCACCGGTTTCGCGCTAAAATCTACCAATGCCGCCACGGTTTGGAGCCGATGGGAACTTGCCCGCCGGCGTGCATTCTGTCACCTGGGACGAATTTGAGTCTACCTTTGGGACGTTAACGCCGCGCCGAGTGTGGTTGCTCGGACGGTTCCAGGCGCTGATTGCGCTTGCTTCCAGTACCGGCATGTTGCGACGGGCTTTTGTCTGGGGCAGCTACGTCACCGCCAAGCCATCACCTGGAGACATTGATGTACTGTTGATCATGGACGAAAGTTTTGAGGCGGAGCGGGTAGCGGTGGCCCAGCCAGTTTTCGATTCCACTCGCGCTAAACTCTTGTTCGATGCGGATGTGTTCTGGGCGCGTGCCTCCATCGGTGAGGATGTCTTGGGAATCTGGCTGGATACCTATCAGGTTTCCAGAAGCTTCCAAAAGCGCGGTATTGTGGAACTGGAACTGCGATGATTCGTAGCGATGAACAAATGCTGCTGGCGCAGGAATGTGTTGCCAACTTGAGGCGAGTGCTCCTGAAAGCTCGCAAGGTTCACTCACCTGGGGACTATGCACGGCTGGCTGCGCCGGTCCTGCTGGAGGTTCAGCAGCGCGACCAGGAGATCCTGGAAT
>JBBQUE010000137.1:0-7125 GCA_038212805.1 Bryobacterales bacterium
TTGCTGCTCCTGTCCTTGTGCGCCTGCCATCGGCTCCCCGGAGCCTATCCTCCCCCGGAACAACGCCAGTCCGTCGCCGGCGAAGATATGGTGCGCGCCAGCATGATGGTGAACATGAACGATGCGGACGCGAAGATCCACTTCGTCAAGGACATCAGTGCCACCCTTGAGGGCGCAACCTGGCGCTGGACCGGCAAGCGGCCTACCTGCAAAACCCTTCTGGTCAAGACCACCGGGCTCAAGTATGTAGTCGACTTCACCCTTTGGAAAGGCAACATGAAGCAGACCGGCCCCGTCACCGTCGCGTTCTTTATTGGCGATCGCCTGCTCGAAAAGGTCCGCTATCAGCATCCCGGCTACCAGCACTATGAAATTGCCGTGAACCCTGACTGGATTCAAACCGCCGACGAAACCATCATGGCCGCCGAGATCGACAAGCTGTATGTCTCGCCGGAAGACGGTCTAACCCTGGGCTTCATCCTGTCCAAGATGGGCTTTGAGCGCCAATGAAGGCTGTCCTTTACATCTTGTTCGGGGTGGGTTTTACGGCCACGGTCTCGCTTGCCCTTGGGATGGTTCTGTTCCGTGGGCTATCCCTCAAACTAAAGCAGGGGGAGGAGCGGTTGCTGGCTTTCATCACCGGCTCGGCGCTGCTCAGCGCTCTCGTTTTCGCCCTCAGCACCGTCAAGCTGGCCCGTAAAGGAATTTTCCTGGCTGTCGGAGCCGTTGCGATCCTGGGCGCGTTCCGCCTGGGTGCTCACCGTCCCGCGGCGGAGGCGCTACCTCCATTACCCCGACGGTGGTATTGGACTATGCTGGCCGTCTTCGGAGCCTTCACCTGTCTCTACTTCTTCTATGCCATGACCCCGGATGTCAGCCCGGACGGCACGGCCTACCACCTCACGTTCCCAGCGGCCTACTACCGGGCCCATGGGTTCGTTCGGATTCCCTGGAACATGTACGCGAACATCACCCAGGGAATCGAACTCCTCTTCCTCTTTGCATTCGCGTTCGGCAAATACTCAGCCGCGACCATGGTCCATTTCAGCTTCTTCCTGGCCCTCCCGTGGCTCATGGTCTCCTGGGGACGCCGGTTTAGTTTCCCAGCCGCCGCCACCGCCGGTGCCCTCTTCGTCTTCGCCAGCCCGGTAGTCGGCATCGACGGCACCAGCGCCTACGTGGATGTTGCGCTGGCCGCTATCCTGTTCGCTTTGTTCTATTTGCTCCAAATCTGGGACGAGGAACGCGATGCCCGGCTATTGATCCCAATCGGAATCCTGGCCGGCTTCAGCTTCGCCGTCAAGTACACGGCGTTCCTGGCCATCCCCTATGCGCTTGGGTTCGTTTGGTGGAAATTGCGGCGCACCCGCCAGCCGTGGGTTCGTTCCCTCGCGACCGTTTCCGGGATCGCCCTCATCTTCATCCTGCCCTGGCTGATCAAGAACTGGCTGTGGATGGGCAACCCGGTTATCCCCTTCGCGAACGCGCTCTTCCCCAACCCGTACGTCCATATCTCCTTTGAGCAAGAATACCGCCAGAAACTGCAAATCTATGGGTTAACCAGCTACCGGCAGCTCCCCTGGGAGCTCACGGTCAACGGCGTCATCCTGGGCGGCCTCCTGGGCCCGCTGTTCCTGCTCACGCCGCTTGCGCTGCTGGCGCTCAGAAAACCCGCGGGACGCGCCGTGTTGCTTGCTGGCTTCGTTTTTTCGCTCCCGTACCTCACCAACGTCGGAACCCGGTTCCTGATCCCGGCGCTGCCGTTTCTTTCCATCGCGCTCGCCATGGCCGCGGCCTCCTGGGACTGGATCCTGCTTGGCTTCGTTTTTTCGCACGCCATCGCGTCGTGGCCCAGCGTTGTCAATCTCTACTGCGCCCCCTCCGCCTGGCGGTTCGACACCAAGGACCACATTCGCCCAGCCCTCCGCCTGGAAGCGGAGGATACCTACCTCAGCCGTACGTTTGAGGGATATGCGTATGATCGACTTCTCGAAAAGCTGGTCCCGCCAGACGGCATCGTACTCTCTTACGGCCAGGTAGCCGAGGCCTATACCACCCGCCAGGTCCGCGTGAATTTTCTCTCCGGGCCTAACGAAGTCCTGGGCGATATCGTTTGGACTCCGCTCTTTGAGGAGTTTCAGCCCCGGATCACCGTCGATTACCGCTTCCCCAGCCGGACTGTTCGCAAGATTCGAGTCGTCAAAACTGGCGACCGGGTGGACATCCAGTGGGGCATCACAGAGGTCCGGGTCTCAAACGGTGGCGCTGAACTCCCGCGCGATCCCGGTTGGCGGCTCACCGCGAAGCCCAATCCTTGGGATGTCCAGCTCGCATTCGACAATAGCCCCGTAACCCGTTGGCGCAGTTGGGAAAACGCCCGTCCCGGCATGTACGTGGAGATCGATTTTGGCAAACCGCAGCCGGTGGATTCGGTCCGTATCGAAACTCAAACCGACTGGCGCGACCCCGGCATGCGCATCGACGGTCTGGACGATTCCGGTAAATGGACGCCGCTTTCCACGCAAGGGGATCGGAAACTGGTTCCCCTCAAAGTAAACCTTCGCCTGGCGGCAACCCGGGAGCTGAAGGCCCGCGGCATCCGATATTTATTGGTGGGCCTGGACGATATCGGTTCTGAAGATTTCCAGCAGCGCGCCGCGTTCTGGGGCATCAAGTTTCTGGCTGAGGCGGGCAATGAACGCCTGTATTACATCGAATGAGCTACGATCTATACCTGGGCGTCGACGGGGGCCAGTCCAGCACCACCGCGTTGATTGGGGACGCCACCGGCCGGGTTATCGGGCACGGAAGCGGCGGGCCCTGCAATCACGTGCAGGCTTCCGAAGGCCGGGCTAAGTTCTTGAACGCCATGCACGGATGCCTCAACCAGGCATGCCAGCAGGCCGGTCTGGACCCGCAATCTATCCAGTTCCGCGCAGCCTGCCTGGGCTTCAGCGGCGGGCCTACGGACAAGGAAGAGATCCTCCACGAGATCCTCAAAACCGATCAAATGTTCGTTACCAACGATGGCCTGATCGCGCTGTCCGGCGCCACCCAGGGCGCACCCGGTGTCATCGTGATCGGGGGAACGGGGTCCGTCGCGTTTGGCCGGAACGCCCAGGGACGCACCGCGCGGGCCGGAGGGTGGGGCTACGCGTTTGGTGACGAAGGCGGCGGATTTGATCTCACCAGGCAAGCACTCCGGGCGGCGCTCCGGTTCGAGGAAGGCTGGGGACCCGCGACCGTTCTTCGCCAGCTGCTGCTCACCGAGACCGGAGCGCCAGACGCCGACGTCCTTCTGCACCAGTTCTATACCGTCGCCTATCCCCGGCCGCGCATCGCAGCGCTCTCCAAACTGGTAGATCAAGCGGCAGCCGATGGCGACGCAGTTGCGCTGGAGATTATCAACCAGGCCGCCGGTTCGCTGGCGTCGCTTGCCCTTGCTGTCTCCGCTCAGCTTTTTCCCGACGGAGCGCCCATCGCCCCCGTCGGTGGCGTGTTCCAAAGCACCCGGATGCTGGAAGCGTTCCGCCTGGCAACCGAACGGCAGACCGGCAACCGCCTGATTCGCCCCGCGTTAGGCCCAGCCGCCGGCGCCTTGATCGAGGCGTACCGGCTAACCGGAACATCGGTCACCCTAACCAATGTCCCTAACGAAAAATGAAACTATTACTTGTTGTTCTCCTGGCCGGTACCACCGCTTGGGCCGCTGAGCCCGATTGGGCACGGGTTGAGCCCCACGCACTGGAATTCCTGCAAACCTACATCCGGACCCCCACCGTGAACCCACCCGCCAACACGGCTGCGGCGGCCGCCCTGTTCAAGGCTGAACTCGAGCGTGCCGGTCTGTCGCCCAAGCTCTACTCCAGCGGCCCGGACGGCCAAACCAATCTGATGGTGCGCTTGAAAGGCCGCGACTCCTCGAAGAAGCCACTGCTACTGCTAAACCATTTCGATGTGGTGCCGGTTGACCCGAAAGCCTGGGATCTGGATCCCTTCGGCGGCATAGTCCGTGATGGTTTCATCTGGGGACGCGGCGCGCTGGACATGAAAGGCGTGGCTGTCCAGCAACTGACAGCGCTCATCGAACTACACAAGGCCGGTATTCAGCCATCGCGCGACATCGTGATGGTCACCACGGCCGACGAGGAATCCAGCGGTATCCACGGTATCCAATGGATGATCGCGAACCACCCCGAAGACATAGACGCGGAGTACGTCTTGGACGAAGGCGGAATAGGTTCGCGCGACTTGATCTCGCCTTCCAAGTTGGTGTTCGGCATCTCAGTGGGCGACAAGCTGATTCTTTGGGTGCGCCTGCGCGCCAAGGGTACGGCCGGCCATGGCTCACAACCGATTGCGGATAACGCGAACATGATCCTCCTGGCGGCCATTCAGAGAGCGTTGGCGATCCCGGAGAACGCCAAGGAAAACCCGGTAGTACGCGAGATGCGCGATAAGATCGGCACCCTCTCCGCGAACAAGTTCACGCAGGCCATTCAACGCAATACCATCTCGCTTACCACCCTCACCTCAGGCGTAGGTTCCCCCGTCAAGGTCAATGTAATTCCCTCCGCCGCCGAAGCGACGCTGGATTGCCGGCTGCTGCCCGGCGTAAATACCGAGGAGTTCCTCTCGGAGATCAAGGCCCGGATCAACGACCCGCGCGTGATCGTGGAGAAGATCACATCGTCACCCGATCCCGGCATGAGCCGTTCGGATACTCCCCTTTTCGCCGCGATCTCAAAAGCGATCTTGCAGGCTCATCCCGGTGCAATCGTGACTCCCATGTTGGTTCCGTTCGGGACGGACTCCGTTTATCTACAACGCAGAGGCGCTATCGCCTACGGGTTCATACCCATGGTCCTCGACACTGCCACCGCCGCCACCATGCACAGCGACAAGGAGCGAATCCCGGTAAACGAGTTTCTCAAGGGCCTTCACATATACTTCGACGTGCTACGGTCGGAACTTTAGGGCGCTACTTCAGAAATCCGCTCTGGTTGCCCCCAACGGAACTCAGAACATCGTTGAGCGGATCGTCGAGCGCCAATAGTTTCCGCTGCGCCACCGACAGCCGGTCCTGTACCTCCCGCGGCACCAGGCGCTTTTGATACTGCTGCTGGGGCTTGTCGGACCGGCAATAGAACCCATGCATAGCCCTGCGATGCGCGCCCGTCCGGTTCGCCGTGCCGCCGTGCCACAGATGCGCGTTCATCACTACCACCGTGCCAGCCTGCCCGGTCACCAGCACCTCCTCGGCATGCACGGCCTTGGGATCGGAAACCGCGGTCTGGGGCAGCTTACCCCAACGGTGTGAACCCGGTACGGCGCGAATGGCCCCGTTCTCGGTGGTGAAATCATCCAGCATCCAGACCGTGTTGCAGACCCAGTAGCCACGCTCGTCCGCGATCGCGCCCATGTCAGCGTGCAGGGGTTGGACGTTGGTGGAGTGGGGGTCGGCCGACCGGATGTTCAGGCTGCTCAGCTTGAACTCCGGCCCCAGCACATGCTCCACGCATTCCAAAATCGGCGGCATCGCAATCACATCTTCAAAGACCGCGCCCTTCGCCACCAGGTTGGCCAAGCGCCGGGTTTGCTCCTCCTGGCGGAACTCAGAGCCAGCCCGGTCGCCTTCCAATTCGAAGAGTTCCTCGGCGCGCTGACGGAGTCGGTCCAATAGCGGCGCGTCCATGAAGCCGGGCAGGACCAGGAAACCGGCCGAATCGAGCAGTAGCTTTTGGCTGGAGGTCATGCCAATATTCTACGAGGGATGAAACCGATGAAAGTCACGAGACGCGATGCCGCCCGGCTCGCTAGTGGTGTGGCGTTGAGCGGCATACTGGCTAACGCAAGTCCGGAAATCTGCTACTGGTCTGCCGTGGATATGGCAGGCGCGTTGCGGGCCAAGAAGATTTCGGCGCGCGAGGTCATGGCCGCCCACCTGCAGCAAATTGAGCGGGTGAATCCCAAAGTCACCGCAATCGTGACCCTGGTGGCTGAGGAAGCTATGCGCCAAGCCGCGCGCGCCGATGAATTGCGCGCCCAAAACAAGCCCCTGGGTCCGCTGCACGGCCTGCCAGTGGCGGTGAAGGACCTGGAAGATACGGCAGGGATTCGCACCACCTACGGATCGCGTATCTTCAAAGACCATGTCCCGGAGCGAGACTCGCTGTTGGTAGAACGGGTGAAACGAGCTGGCGCGATTCTAGTGGGCAAGACCAACACCCCGGAATTTGGAGCTGGATCGCAGACCTTCAACGAGGTATTCGGCGCCACGAAGAATCCGTATGACATCACTAAGACGTGCGGTGGCAGCAGCGGAGGGGCGGCGGTGGCGCTGGCGTGCGGGATGGTTCCCCTGGCCACGGGCTCCGACATGGGAGGATCCCTGCGGAATCCAGCCAGCTTCTGCAACGTCGTGGGGTTCCGCACCGCGCCCGGCCGCGTTCCCGTGGAATCGCCCGGGCAGGGTTGGAGCACGCTCAGCGTGGCCGGCCCCATGGCGCGATCCTGTGCCGACGTGGCTTTGTTTTTGAGCGCCATCGCTGGGCCAGACGACCGGTCGCCGATCGCGATCACGGAACCCGGCTTGCTGTTCTCCAGGCCGTTGGGGAGCGATCTGAAAGGGCGCCGGGTGGCATGGCTGGGCAATCTGGGCGGAATCCCGTTCGATAAGCGCATCCTGGCCGTCTTCCATCCTCAACGCAAGACTTTCGAGTCACTGGGCTGCATTGTCGAAGACGCGGAACCGGACTTCTCAGGCGCTGACGAAGCGTTCAAAACTCTACGCGGGCTGGCGTACCTGAGCAGCTACGGGGAGACGCTGAAGCGCCATCGCGATCTGATGAAAGATACGGTGATCTGGGAAGTGGAGCGTGGCGAGAAGATTACGGCGGCTCAGGCGGTGCGCGCGGAAGCGCTGAAAACACAGCTCTACCATCGCATGCGCGCGTTCTTCCAGAAGTATGACTACTTCGTTCTGCCGGTGACTCAGGTTCCGGCGTTCGATCTGTCCAAACCCTACATCACCGAGATTGAAGGGGCCAAGATGGAGACCTATATTGATTGGATGAAGTCGTGTTACTTCATTTCAATCACTGGCCTGCCCGCGATCTCGGTCCC
>JBBQUE010000138.1:0-7081 GCA_038212805.1 Bryobacterales bacterium
CTTCGTCCACGGTGGCGGAGGAGATGCGCGTCACGGTCACCTGCTCTTTCCCGTTTTCGCCCACCGCCACGTGCGCGCCCAGGCTTTCAAGGGGCTTCATGAACTCCGGATCTTGCTGTATGCCAGGTTCCAGGTCCTCCCACGCGTAGACCCGGTATTTGCCGGGAGTGAGGTTGTGGAACGTGAACTTGCCGCTTTGATCCACTCCCGTCTGCTGATACAGCCCGGGGCGATCGGGGGACGGCGGATCGGGTATCAGTGTCACAATGCCGCTATCCGCGGGCTGCTCACCGGTCTGCACGGAACCGGAGATCTCGCCCGCGGCGTTGCTGAGAACCACTTGGAGCGCTCCACCAGCGCCGTCGTTGAGATCCAAACCCTGCTCCAGGGCATCCAGGCTTCCGTAGCGGATGGCCTTCACGTAGGTTCCCGCCGGAGTACCGAAGATGTTCAACCGGTACTTGCCCGGGGACACGTTCGGCAGCGTGAACGTGCCATCATCGTTGACCGTCGCTTGAGGCGAGTTGAATTGGACGCCATCGGAGGCGTTCAGGAAAATCCGCATGGTGGGTGGCTTGGCGCCGGGCGGTGCAGCGTTGGCGGGCTCACCCACGGTCTGCACGGTCCCGCGGAGTTCAAAAGGACTTTGGAGCGTCAGCACTACGCCTTCCAGGTTTTGCGCGCCCACCTCAATCTGCTGCCGCCCCAGCATCTGGGACATGCCTTCCATGATCATCGCGACCAAGGTGTACGAGCCCGGCAGCACGTGCGTCAACTCAAAGGAGCCGTCCTTCCCGATGACGGCGGAACCCTGGCCAAACGGTGACATCATGGCAGATCCGGGTTGCGTCAGCATCACCCGCAAGCGGGCCGACTGCTGCCCTACCACTTTGCCCTTGACCCGCACGACTTGGGTTCTGCGCAGGCGGACATCCACCCCGGAGACGTTGTTTCCCGCCGTGATATCAACGGGAGTGGCAGAGGCGAAATCCGCGGCGCTGGGATGATACGTGCTCACCAGGTCCTCTTCTATTTTTCCGGGTTTGGGAGCCGCCAGGGTTGAGCCGTCCATCGTAAACATATTGCGTTGCGGACTGGCGATCACGAAGTAACGTCCGGGCGCCAGGCCCCCAATCTTGAAGTCCCCGTTTTCGTCGGTGTTGCCTCCCCCGCCCGTCATCGTCTGGCGCTTTCCGTTCATGAACATATACCGCGCCACGCGCACCATGGCTTGCGCCACGGGATCGCCTTCATCGTCCAGCACCTTGCCGGAGATGGCTGCCTGCGGCGTGAGCGAAAGCTGCAGGTCTTTCAACGTTTCGCCCTTGTTGACCGAGAGCATGGTCCCCATGCCGCTGGCCCGTTTTGCACCATAGGTTTGGCGCAGATACCCTTGCCGTTCCGCCATCAAGCTGTAACGCCCGGGCGGCAGGCCGTCCAGGAGAAATTTGCCCTCGCCATCGGATGTAGCGGTGTAAGTTTGCCCGGCGCCGCGCAGCGTCAGCATAGTCTTTTTCAAGGGCTGCCCAGCCAAGCTGACCACTTGGCCGGAGAGCGTCGCCAAGTCCTTGGGATCGGTTGCGGGTGGCTGTTGGGCGACCGCGAACGCCGCCAGAATCAGAGTGGCCCAGGTCAGGCGTATATACATCATGTGCGAGTCTCCTAACGAAGTCCGGTCAAATCCAGCGTATCCTGATTTCATGCAGGAAAGCACCCCCGCTTTTGCGTGTGGCCTGGCGGCACCGGCTGCAGCCCCAGACGGACTCCCGGTCTCCATTCCGGGACCCGCGGATGGAAAGCCGTTCATCCAAGGCGAACCCGGTCTGGGCGCATGAAACTGGCGCTGCTGTTCCTGGCCGCGCTGCTGGAGGCGGGCGGCGACGCCATGGTTCGCGCCGGCCTGCACGCCCCCAGACCGATCGTCCGCCTGGGACTTTACAGCGCGGGAGGGCTGATGCTCTTCGCGTATGGTGGCGCAGCTGCTTTCGTGGCTGGTCTTCGGACAAAGACCGACCTTGCAAATCTGGATCGGCGGATCGCTGATCGTGGCCGGCGGGCTGATTCTTTGCAAAGCGTGACGGTCGCGTTAGAATCCAACGGTGAAGCGATATTCTCCCTGTATATTACCCGCGCTGTTCCTGCTGAGTTCCATCCGGGCCGTGGCCGCGCCTTGCATTGCGCCCGCAAGCTGTTCGGAGTGGTTGACGTTTGGCGCCGGGCCGGCGCGATCGCTGCTCTACAGCAGTCATCTTCTAAGCGAAAAGAACGAGAAGATCACGCGTGCCCTGATCATGATCCACGGGGCCGGGCGCGATGCCGATAATTATTTCCGGACCTCTGTGGCTGCAGCGTTTCTCGCCGGGGCGCTGGAAGATACCGTGGTGATTGCGCCGCGCCTGGCATCGAACGACGGACGGGGCTGCCGCGACACGCTGGCGGCGAACGAGGTGAGTTGGAGCTGTGCAGGCGACAGTTGGCGATCCGGCGGCTTCGCGGTGAGCGATCCGCAACTGACGTCGTACGACTTCACCGACGAGATTCTGAAGAAGCTGGCGCGCAAGGACGTGTTCCCCAATTTGAAACGCATTGTAGTGGCCGGGCATTCGGCAGGCGGCCAGTTCGTGACGCGCTACCAGATGGCCACGCCTTTGCACGATACGCTGGGCATCCCCATCACTTACGTGGTTTCGAACCCATCCAGCTACGCCTACCTGAATTCCGACCGGCCCGCGGCGGGCGGCACTGAATTCCGCGCGTTCCCCGATGGGCGCAATTGCACGACTTACGACAGGTGGCCCTATGGATTACTGAACCGCGGGGGTTACACGGGTAAGATTCCGGATGACCGGTTAAAGAAGCAACTCGCCGCCCGGCCCGTGACGTACCTGCTGGGCGAGATTGATATCCTGCCGCTGGGTGGCTTCGATTCATCGTGTCCCGCCATGGCCCAAGGCCCCACGAGGCTGGCGCGCGGCCAGGCTTTCGGCAAGTATGTGAATGAGAAGTATGGGGCGCACCACACCACCACCGTGGTCCCGTTGTGCGGGCATAACGCGCGCTGCATGTTCACGGCGGAGGTAGCGCTTCCGCTGCTGTTCCCGAAACCGTAGCCACGGTAGTATGATGTGCGCATGCAACGGCGTCAGTTTCTATCGTTCGCGGCCGCCTCTACACTGAGCGCGATTCCTTTGCGCCGGGCGGGTGCGGCGGAAATCGCGTTCCGTTCGCCTGGCGACTCCAAGCCGAATGGTTTGCAGGCCACCGCGGAAGGGCTATGGATCATAGACCAAAGCGACGGCAGCCGCGTGTACCTGGTGGGCTACGAGAAGGGCCAGGTGTTGCGCAGCTTCGAGACCCAGGCCGACCGCGCCAGCGGCATCACGTTTGATGGCCAGGCGCTGTGGCTGGCGTCCACGTATAACCGGATGATTTTGCGGGTGGATGCACAGAGCGGGAAGACGCTGGCGGAATACGTCGCTCCGGGAGCGGGTCCTATTTACCGGATGGCCGGCGATCCTCCCGCGCGCCGGAGTCCGCTGGCTCCCGGTCCGGCTCCGGTGGCCACGGCCCCTGCTCCGGGTGCCCTTCCTCCGGGCGGTTCCAGCGGCACGGGCGCGCATGGGCTGGAATGGCGCAACGGCAAGCTATGGATTGCCGTGCCGCCATCGCGCACCATCTTTCGGGTGGACCCCAAGGCCTGGATTGTGGAACAGAAATTTGGGACCGCGGCGAATCGCCCGCATGGAATCGGCTGGGATGGCGCGTACCTGTGGTGTACGGATAGTAATCTGAACGCGTTCGTGAAGCACGACACCGCGACTGGCGCGATGCTGGAGAAGATTCAATTGCGCGAGACGGACCCGCTGCCGCATGGCATGTCTATCTGGCGGGGAACGTTGTGGTATTCGGACGATGTTGGGGTGATCTGCCGAATAAAGCTGGCATAGTTGACCAGAATTATGGCCCGCTTGATACAATTTGGAGATGCTGAAGGTGAATGTACAAGATGCTAAAACTCACCTCTCCCGCTATCTGGACGCGGTGGAGAAAGGCGAGGTAGTTATTCTGTGCCGCCACAATAAACCCGTAGCCAAACTTTCGCGGATCCAGGAGATCGAAGCCAAGGAACCTCGCAAATTCGGCCTCTGGGCAGGGTTTGGGGTTTCGGAAGCTTTCTTTGAACCGTTGCCGGATAAACTGCTCAAGGCCTTCAACAGCTAAGGGGATTGAAGCTTCTTCTGGACACGCGCACGGCGGGGTGGCTAGAACTTTCCCCGGAGCGAATTCCAGCCGATTTCCCCAGCAGACGTTGCGCTGAGGAACGCTTCGTTGCTTGGCGTGCCCAAAACGGTGCCGCCGCCGCAGTTTGTGACGAGGATGCGCACGGAATCGGCAATCGAACCCCTACCCGTGGAAGAATCAGCGACCTTCCAACTCTCGAAGCTGCCGCGTCTGCACGGCGACCCGCTTGACCGCATGCTGATCGCGCAGGCCATCGAACACGGCTTGATACTCGCGCCCCCAGGACTAGCGGCTATCCTAATCCGTAGTGGTTCCTATCGACATCATTGGCGGCGGCCTGGCGGGCTGCGAAGCGGCGCTCCAGGTGGCACGCGCGGGTCTGCCTTGCCGCTTATTCGAAATGCGCCCGGCGCGCCGCACGGCTGCGCATAAAACAGACGACCTGGGAGAACTGGTCTGCAGCAATTCCCTGAAAAGCGAATCGGAAAACAGCGCACCCTGGCTGCTGAAAGAGGAGTTGCGCCGCCTGGGCTGCGGGCTGTTGCAAGCTGCCCAGACGGCCCGGGTTCCCGGGGGGCAAGCGCTGACGGTGGATCGCGAAGTGTTCGCGCGCGAGATTACCCGCGCCATCACGGGCTCTCCCCTCATTGAACTGCGCCGCGAGGAAGTGCTCGCGATCCCCGAAGATCGCATCGTGATCATCGCCAGCGGTCCGCTGACGGCCGATATTTTGGCCAATGAGATCGCGCGTGTCACGGGCTCGGACCGGCTGTACTTTTACGACAGCATCAGCCCGATTGTCGAAGCTGAATCCATCGATATGACGGTGGCTTTCCGGGCATCACGCTACGGGAAGTCACTTGATGGCAGTGACGACTATATCAACTGCCCGTTCGATAAAGAGCAGTATGAACGTTTCCTGGACGCCCTGCTGGCGGGGCAATCCGTGCCCGCTCACATTGCCGAAGATGCAACCCCTTTCTTCGAAGCCTGCCTGCCAATTGAAGAGATCGCCCGGCGCGGCCGCGACACGCTGCGCTTCGGCCCCATGAAGCCGATGGGGCTTACCGATCCGCGCACTGGCCGGCGGCCCTATGCCGTGGTTCAACTGCGCCAGGAAAACCTGCGCGCCGACAGCTATAACCTGGTGGGCTTTCAGAACCACATGCGCTTTGGGGAGCAGGAGCGCATTCTGCGGATGATTCCCGGCCTGGAGACCGCTGCTTTTCTTCGCTTTGGGCAGATCCATCGCAACACCTATATCAACGCGCCCATGCTGCTGGGCCGCGCGTTGCACCTGCGCCAGCGGCCTAATTTGTTCTTTGCCGGCCAGATCTGCGGCGTGGAAGGCTATGTGGAATCCATCGCCACGGGACTGGCGGCCGGACGCCACGCCGCCGCCTTCGCGAAGGGCGAACCGGTACGGCCCTTCCCCCGCGAGACCGCGCTGGGTTCGTTATGCGAATACGTCACCGGGGCCGACCCACGCGACTACCAGCCTGCCAACATCACTTTCGACTTGCTGCCCCAACTGGGGGAAGACCTGCGCAGCCAGTTCCGCCACGATAAAAAGGCCCGTCATACCGAGGTGTGCCGCCGCGCTTTGGCTGCTTTGGCAGAGTACCTTGAGACTTTTGCAGCCGCGTATGTCTGACTTGGGTGCCGGAATAGAAACGTATTTGGATCAACTCCGCCGCGAGAACGCGTCTCCCCATACGGTGAGGAACTACGCCACGGATCTGGCGGAATTGCTGGCGTACCTCACCCCGCCCGGCAGCGAACCTCCCGCGCCGGCAGCCATCGACATGTTGGCCTTGCGGGAGTGGCTGGGCCACCTCTACCAGCACAAGCTATCGGCGGTCACCATGCGGCGCAAGCTGGCGGCCGTGCGGTCGCTTTTCAAATTCCTGCAGCGTGAGGGCCACGTTTCGTTGAATGTCGCCAAGCTGTTGCGTACCCCCAAGGCGCCTAAGACGTTGCCACGAGTCCCCACGGCGGAGCAGACCAACGGGCTGGTGAACCAGGTGGCCGAGGATACACTGGAGCGGCCCCACCCGCAGCGCGATCTGCTGATCTTTGAACTGCTCTACGGCTGCGGCCTCCGCGTAAGCGAGTTAGTGGGGCTGAATCTGGAAGATTTCGACCGTACCGAACGCTGGGTTCGCGTGCGCGGGAAGGGCCGCAAGGAACGCCAGGTTCCCTATGCGACGAAGGCCGCAACCGCGCTGGAACAGTATCTGGCGGTGCGCCCCACTCAGGCGCGGGAGCCGGCTTTGTTGTTGAACCATCATGGCCGGCGCCTGGGAGACCGGAGCGCCCGGGGCATCGTGAAATTCTACTCCAGCACGTTGACCGGCGATTCAGCGTTACATCCCCATACCCTGCGCCACGCCTATGCCACGCACTTGTTGAGCGACGGCGCGGACCTGCGTTCTATTCAGGAACTACTGGGCCACGCCCGGCTTTCCACCACGCAGAAATATACGCAGGTTTCCCTGACGGACCTGATGTCGGTTTACGATAGAGCCCACCCCAAAGCACACTGATTTATCCAGAGAACGATTCCATTCAAGAACTATAATGAAGCCGGAGGAGTACAACCTATGACTGAAGCCAAAAAATGCGAACACCCCGCCTGCAATTGCATGGCGGCGGAAAACAGTAAATTTTGTAGCGATTACTGTCACGACGCCCGAGAGATCACCGAATTGTCCTGCAACTGCGGACACCCGGGCTGTGCCGGCGAACTCGCTCACCGCGGGTAAACCGAGTTCAGACGATGGCTTCGCGAACCGCCGGGAGGACATCCTTCCAATGGGTGACTGCCGGCGGCGTGCGC
>JBBQUE010000139.1:0-7046 GCA_038212805.1 Bryobacterales bacterium
GTGCGCCGGGTGCTGAATTTTGGGCATACCTTCGGCCACGCGCTGGAGGCGGAAACCGGGTATGCGCGGTTCCTGCACGGCGAGGCGGTAGGCTGGGGCATGCTGGTCGCGACGCGACTGGCGGCCAAAACCGGAATCCTGTGGCCGGAAGATGAAGCCCTGATCGTGGGCTGTCTGCATCGCTACGGCGCGCCGGATAAGATCGATGGAATCCCGGCCAGCCACATCGCGGAGCGGCTGAAGGGCGACAAGAAGACCATTCAAGGGCGGGTTCACTTCGTGCTGCCCGACGTGATCGGCCACGTCCGCATCACGGCCGATGTCGAGGAAGCACTGGTGCTGCAGGCCATCCGGGAATCGTTGGCGGAATGAAGACGCCCGTGCAAGGATCGCTTGATGGACCCGGCGGTACCACGCCAGAGGGAGCCCAAACCGAAGCACAGGCTGCGGCGTGGGTACGCGGCATGTTCGGCCGCATTGCCCCCAGGTACGACCTGTTGAATCATCTGCTTTCGTTCAATATCGACCGGCTTTGGCGGGCCCGGACCGTGAAGCAGGTGGAGCCGGTATTGCGTCGGCCCGGCGCGCGCGTGCTGGACTTGGCTTGCGGCACGGGCGACCTGATGCTAGCGCTGGAGCAGCGGCGCGGTGCGCGCGTATTGGGCAGCGATTTCTGCCATCCCATGCTGGTGGAGGCGGGGCGCAAGGCGGGTGAGCGGAATGCGCAGTGTCCGCTCTTTGAGGCGGATGCCCTGGCGCTGCCGCTGGCGAGCGGATCTCTGGATTTGGTGACGTGCGCCTTCGGCTTCCGAAACTTTGCGAATTACCGGGGCGGGTTGCGCGAGTTGCGCCGGGTGCTGGGGCCGGATGGCATGCTGGCGATTCTGGAGTTTTCCACGCCTCCGAATCCGCTTATGGCAGCGGGGTACCGGTTTTATTCCACGACGGTGCTGCCGGCGTTAGGGGGGCTGCTATCGGGATCCCCGGAGGCGTATTCCTACCTGCCAGAATCGGTGCGCAAGTTCCCCACGGCGGAGGTGCTGGCGCAGGAAATGCGGGAGGCGGGGTTCGCGCAGGTCACGTTTGAGCGGTTGACGGGAGGCATTGTGGCGCTGCATTTAGCGCGGGTTTCCAACTAGTGCGGTTCGAATTACGGGAGATGCCCACGCGGCTCCCCCGTAATTCTTTTGGAGCGCCATGACGGATCCGGCCAGACGGCGTTGGACCGCTGCCCGAGTCCAGGCATTGCTCGGAAGCATTTTGTTACCATAGAAATATGAGACGTCCTGCGTCCACCCGCCCTTCGCTCTTCGGCGCTGATTAACCTTTCCGCGAATTCTCTTCGGCCATTTTCCCGTCCTTGCCCCTTTTGTCGATAGCGAGGAGTAATTATGCTGAGCCAGGCAATTCGTCCTGATTTCCCGTCTATTGTTGCGGCCCTGCCAGGGCCCCGCGCGAAAGCTTTGATTGCTCGCGATGAGCAGGTTTTGTCACCGTCGTATACCAGGGATTACCCCTTGGTTGTCGATCACGCCGAAGGCGCAATGATTGAGGACGTGGACGGAAATCGCTTCCTGGATTTCAATGCTGGAATCGCCGTCTGCGCCACCGGCCACTGCCACCCCAAAGTGGTTGCAGCGATTCAGCATCAGGCTGCCCGCCTGATTCACATGTCGGGTACGGATTTCTACTATCCCAATATGGTTGAATACGCGGAACTCCTCGCCGCGTCCGCTCCGGGTGGGGTGGCCAGGCGGATTTACTTTGGTAATTCTGGCACGGAGGCGGTGGAAGCGGCCCTTAAGCTGGCGCGCTACCAAACTGGTCGCGACCACCTGATTGCCTTCTATGGGGCTTTCCACGGCCGCACTCTGGGAGCCCTGTCCCTGACCGCCAGCAAAGTAGTGCAGCGCAAGGGCTTCGGGCCGCTCATTCCAGGCGTTCACCATATTCCGTATCCTGACCCGTACCGCTGCCCGCACGGAATGACGCCCGACGACTTCGCCGTGCAGTGCGTCCGGATGATTGAAGATCAGTTATTCCGGACCACTGTGGACGCAGGCGAAGTGGCCGCTATTATCGTGGAGCCCATTCAGGGCGAGGGCGGCTACATCGTCCCGCCCAAAGTGTTCTTCGAGGAACTCCAGCGTTTGGCCAGCCGCCACGGCATCCTGCTGATTTTCGATGAGATTCAAAGCGGTATGGGACGTACCGGCAAGATGTGGGCCTGCCAGCATTTCGACGCCGTACCTGATATTTTTACTGTCGGTAAGGGAATCGCCAGCGGTCTGCCCCTGAGCGCCATGGTGGCACGGCGAGAGTTGATGCAATGGAAACCCGGCGCACATGCCTCCACGTTTGGCGGCAATCCCGTGGCAATTGCCGCAGCCTTGGCGACATTGGATTTGCTAGAGTCGGAACTGATCGGGAACGCCGCCCGGGTAGGCGGTTACCTGATGGACCGGATGCGCGACTGGCCGCACCGTTTCCGCCATGTGGGCGAGGTGCGCGGGCTGGGACTGATGATTGGAATCGAGATCGTCCGCGATCAGGCAACCAAGGAGCGTGCCCCGGAGCTTCGCAACCGATTAGTCCAATTAGCCTTTGAGCGCGGCCTGTTGATTCTGGGCGCGGGCCGAAACTGCCTTCGGCTTTGCCCGCCCCTGGTAATCTCGACGGATCAGGCACAGTTCGCCATCGAAACGCTTGAGGATTGCTTAGGGGAGATCGGCTAAACGATCTCCTCGATCACCTTGCCGTGAACTTCGGTTAACCTCTCTTTCCGGCCTTGGTGCAGGTAGCTGAGGTCGTTCTGATCCAGGCCCAGCTGGTTGAGGATGGTGGTGTGGACATCCCGGAAGTGATACGGTTTTTCCACCGCGCGAAGACCGATCGCGTCGGTAGCGCCCACCACTTGGCCGCCTTTGATGCCCCCGCCGGCCATCAACATGGTGAAACCCAGATTGTGATGATCCCGGCCTTTGCCTCCCTGCGCTTCGGGGGACCGGCCAAACTCGCCACCCCAAAGAACCAGCGTGCTGTCCAGCATTCCCCGGCGTTTCAAATCCTGAATCAGCGCCGCGACCGGCCGGTCTGTATGGGCGGCCATCCGGCCGTGATTCTCTTCGATATCTTCATGCGCGTCCCATTGCAGGTTCCCCGGACCGCCGCCCGCCACCACACAGACAAACCGGACACCCCGTTCCACCAGGCGCCGGGCTAAAAGACACCGGCGGCCGTAATCGTCGGTAGGTTCTTTCCCTACCCCATAGAGCTCCAAGGTTTCAGCCGTTTCCTTCGACAGATCAAACGCGGCTGGCGCTTCGGTCTGCATCTTGAAAGCCAGATCGTAGGCGCTGAGGCGAGCGCCGAATTCGTCGTCGCCGGCGTCCATATTGGCCTCATCCAGGCCCCGGATCAGAGCCAGCGTCTTGCGGCGCTGCTCCAGCGACACGCCCTTGGGCAGGTCAAGATTCATGACGGGCTTTGCGCCTGGCCGGAACATGGTCGGCTGATACACCGCTGGCAGGAAACCGTTTCCATACATCGGCTGGCCGGCTTCAAGAGCGCCGTGCGGATCGGGCATCACGACATATGCGGGGAGCGAGTCACTCTCCGATCCCAAACCGTAAAGCGACCACGATCCCATACTGGGGAAACCGGGGAGAATACGGCCGGTAAACAACTGGTACTGCGCCGCCGAATGCACCACCATATCGCCATGGCAGGATCGGATCACGGCCAGATCGTCCACGCATTGAGCCATATGCGGCAGCAGATCAGAGACTTCAATTCCGGATTTTCCGTACTTCTGGAAAGTATGTTTCACGCCCATCAGTCGCGGATTGCTGGTGATGAACTGATACTTGGCTTCTCCAAATTCGGCCGGGCGCTTCTGGCCGTCCAGTTGATTCAGCAGCGGCTTGGGATCAAAAGTCTCAAGGTGACTGGGACCGCCCGCCATGAAGACAAAAATCACTGCTTTCGCCTTGGCCGGTTTCGGAGGAAGCTTAGCCGCCAGCGGGTTGACGGCCCCGGCTTTCAACATGGAAGCCAATGCCAGCGTTCCGAATCCGCAGAACGCATCGGTTACGAATTCTCGGCGATTTCGGGTGATTCGACTATGTTCGGGCATGGGTTACTCCACGTACAGGAAGGCGTTGAGGTTTAGCAGGGCGAGTGCAAATTCTGGCACCGGCTGAGTGCGGAGAAAATCGATAGCAACCTGCTTCTCCCGTACGTTCGGGGCCCGGCCCGCCACCAGCCAGTAACCGAGCTCCGCCTGCTTCGCCGCGTCTTTGCCAGCCTCCGCTTCCAGGCGTTCGGCCAGGGAATCCGCCATTTGGTTGGCCAGCCTTCCGTTCATCAACTCCAGCGCCTGAGGCGCGTGGGTGCTGGATTCGCGCCGCGGGCAACTGATTTGCATGTCGGGCGCATCGAAAACCTCCATCATCGGGAGCCGCAGGTTACGTTTTGCAATCAGATAGATGCTGCGGCGATAGTGATCTTCTTCGCTCTTGTTGACCTTCCATTGAGACGGGTTATACAGCAGATGGATCAATTCCGGATCCACTGGAACCATCACGCTGGGGCCACCCATCTTGGAATTCAGCTTGCCGGCGACAGCCAACTCGGCATCGCGGATCTCCTCGGCATCCAGGCGGCGGCGTTCGAAATGCCACAAAAGTTTGTTAAGCGGATCCTTTTGTTTGGCAGCCTCCCCGATCGGCGAGCGATAGGCCTGCTGGTAGGTATTACTCATCAGGATCTGCTTGTGCAGAGCTTTGAAATGAAAACCGTTCGCTACAAATTCGTTCGCCAGATAATCGAGCAGCTCCGGATGGGTGGGCCGCATACCCATGCGACCAAAGTCGTTCGGGGTCGCAACAATGCCACGCCCAAAATGATAATTCCAGATCCGGTTTACCATCACGCGGGCGGTTAAGGGGTTCGCCGGATCCAAGATCCAATCCACCAAAACTTTACGCGGCGCGGGGAGATCCGCCGGCAGTTCAGGCGCGTCGTCCGGCAGCAGTACGCCCAGCGCGCGCGGAGCCACCGCGACCCCTTTCGCCAGATAATCGCCGCGAGCCAACGTGAAAATGGGCGATCGCTTTGCGGGGTCGTCGGCAACGCTATAAAGCGTAGGGAGGGCTTCCGGCAGTTCATCCTGCAGATCTTCAATCTGCTTTTGGACCGAGGTCTTCTGCGCGTCGTCGAGATTCTTGAGGGACTTCTTCAATTCCGCGATCCGTTGGTTCACGGGCTGAGCCTTCAACTTCCAGGCTTCCTGTTCCTGCGGACTCGAGAGAGGAACATCCTCCGGATGGGTAGCGGCGAAGTAGGCCTGAATCCGGTAATAGTCTTTCTGCCGGATCGGATCGAATTTGTGATCGTGGCAACGCGCACAGCCGAGCGTAACTCCCATCACCGCCGAACCGACGATGTTGGTCATTTCCGTCAGTTCCTCGTTCCGGCTGCTGGCTACTTCCTGATTCCCGGCATTTTTTCGCAGCGGACCAAGCCGGTTGAAGCCCGCGGCGATCCTCATCTCTTCGTCGACCTTGCTGATCTCATCTCCCGCCAGTTGCTCCCGGAGGAAGTCGCTGTATGGCTTATCGCGGTTAAACGAGCGGATGACATAGTCGCGATAGCGCCACGCGTCCGGCCGGTGAGTGTCGTATTCGAATCCATCGGTTTCCGAGAAGCGCACCACGTCCAGCCAGTGCTGTCCCCACTTCTCTCCGTAAGCCTGGCTCGCAAGCAAACGGTCCACTATCTTTTCATAGGCGGCCGGCGATGAATCCGCCAGGAAGGCTTGAATCTCAGCCGGGCCTGGTGGCAGACCCGTCAGGTCAAACGTGACTCGCCGCAAGAGAATGGCGCGCTCGGCCTTGGGCGCGGGGGCGAGCCCGTCCTTCTGCAAGCCGGCAAGAATGAAGGCGTCAATCGGGTTCGTTGACCAAGCCTGGTCCGCCGCAGTTGTAAACTTTGGCATCTGAGGCTGAACGCGTGGCCGAAAAGACCAGTGCTTCCGTTCAGCCGCCGTATATTTATCGCTGGGCGCACTCGATTCGGCGGCCGCAAGCAATGCAGCCGCGCCTGCCAGGCAAGTTAATAGTTTAGTGCGCACCCCGCCCTCCGTTGGAACTCGCCGTCATTGTACCGCAAATGGCCTGCTAAACCTTGATCGAACCGGCTGGTGGATTGTTCGGGTCATAAGCAACCATTCCCGGACCTGTAATGCCTGGCGCCGCACTGACCGGCGATTGGAGCGCCGATGGCACCCACGCATATCCGCCGTTTTGCCGCAGAGCCGTAGTCTTACCAGCATCCCAGCCCCAAACCATAATCGGAACGTCGATTTGATATCCGGCTCCGGCCAGTTGGGTTGCCAGCTTCTGGCGCTGGCTCATATCGTCGATTTCCCGCAATTGCTGTACCGGTTCGGGCTGCTTGCTCCAATATGCGTCGTCAACCGCGTCGGCTCCATACCAGTGCCAAGGGGGACGCGTCGAGCCAGGGGCAGGCACGGGATCAGGGGCATCCGGTCCGGGCACTAAAGCGTTGAACCCGATTTTTGAATTAGATACCGGAGGGGCGGCGCCATTCAATGCGGCTGGTGTTGTGGTGACCGATTTTTTCGCGGCGGAAACCTGTACCGTGGCATTATTCTGTCCCGATGTGGTTCCCGAATCGGTTTGAATTGTCAATTTGACACTCGATGGATCGATCCCAAATTGGCGCAACGTGTCAGAGAACGCCTCCGAAAGCTTGTCTGTAAGCGCTTGTGACGAAAAGGCAGACGAGCCAAGATTCGTCGAGGGCGCAAGATCCAACGCAATGCGGTTTGCCGCATGCAAATTTACCATTGGCAATAGCCTCCGCGATTACCAATGCAAGCGATTGGCCAAACGCCGGCTACTTTGCGGCGGGCGGCAACTTTGGCAATTGCTTCAGGATCTCGGGAGCAATGGCGAAGGTCAACTGGACCTGATAAACCTGTGCGATGGGCATCACGCGTACGTTGGCGGTGATGGTGGGGA
>JBBQUE010000140.1:0-7042 GCA_038212805.1 Bryobacterales bacterium
GGGGCGTCCGGCGGTGGCGGCGGCGTGGGCGGTGGGGCTGCGGGTTGCGAGGGTGCCTGGAATAAGCGTGTGAATTCCCCTGGCAGCGCAGGTGCATCCGCCGCCAGTTGGACCGGAGGGGCAGCTTCGGCTTGGGCCGGCTGCGGGCCAGCCGCCGCAGGGCTGTCAGCCCGCAACACCGGACGGAACATGGTCCGGGTTGCCTCCAGATCCGGCTTTACTTTTACGTCCAGCCGCGGCTCCGCTTGTGGCATTACCGGCGGAAGTTCAGGTTCGGGAGCAACCAAACCGATCCACATGCGCAGCGTAAGATTCCCCGGCAGCACTTCCGTAACCACGTAAGGCCGACCGCGAAATTCCCCGCTCTCCAAGACATTCCTGCTGTGCGCGGGCGTAAGCAAACCCATCCGGGAAAGCAACGCAACATTCTCCGCGCTCTGTCCGCCCGCCAGAAGATGAACCACCACTGGCTGGCCTGACTTCAGGTCGCGCCCCAGTAATTCACAGTCCTGTGCGCCCGCCAGATCGGGAATCGCTTCCAATAGTCTATACTTCTGTTCGAGGCTCATTCATCGCCCATGCTACAGTATGCAAGACGCCGCCAAACACCGCAATGAAATTCCTGTCCAGAGTCGTTTGGTCGGAAGGCATGTACCTGGGCCCGCACCAGTTTCAGGCTCAGGCCCGCTACTTCGAAGACTCCCTATCGTTCGCCAGTTCCGCGCTCTGGTTTTCCGACTACGGGCTTACCGGCTGTTCCCTGGACGACGAGGCCCTGCGGAACGGCACCGTGTCCCTGGTACACGCCCGCGGGCTGCTTCCGGACGGTATGGCATTCCACATGCCACAGCACGATGCGCTCCCGGAGGCGAAACCCATCGGCGATATCTTCCCCCCTACCAGCGACAGCGTCACCGTCTTTTTGGCCGTCCCGGAGCGGCGTCCCCAGGGTCCGAACTGCTGGCTGCCGAATGTCACCGGCCAGGTTCTGGAAAGAAGCCGGTTCATCGCTGAAACCCGCAGCGCCCACGATGAGAACACCGGGGGGGACGAGCGTCCGGTCCAACTGGGACGTAAAAATTTCCGCCTCATGCTGGACGTGGAACCCATGGATTCCATGGTCTCCATCCCCATTGCGCGGGTCCGGCGGGATGGAGCGGGGCATTTCATTTACGATTCCGATTTCGTGGCTCCGTGCCTGAAAATCAGCGCCAGTGAGCGGCTGATGTTGCTGGTAGGCCGCCTGATGGAGATTCTCGAAGCCAAGAGCGTCACCTTGAGCAAGCCTGCCGCGTCAGCCAGCCGGCCCGGCGCGGACGCGATTGCCGCCGAGTATTCCAGCCGCGAAATTGCCAGCTTCTGGCTCCTGCATGCCGTGAATTCAGCCCTGGCTCCGCTCCGCCATATCTGGACTTCCAAGCGCGGGCATCCGGAAGAACTATTCCTGGAGCTATCCCGGTTGGCCGGTGCCCTGTGCACTTTTGCGCTGGATTCGCATCCTTCCGTGCTTCCGCTTTACGACCACATGAGGCTAGGGGAGTGCTTCGAGGCTTTGGACCGCCACATCCGGGCGCACCTCGAAACCATCGTCCCCACCAATTGCCTCTCGATTCCCCTCCGGCAGGTAGCGGACTATTTCTGGGAGGGCGAGGTACAGGATTCGCGCTGTTTCGGGCGATCCCGCTGGGTTTTGGGGATTCACGCGAATGTGGGCGAGGCGGAACTTATCAGCAGAACTCCGCAGCTGGTAAAGGTTTGTTCCGCCAAGTTCGTGGGGGAACTTGTGAAAAGAGCCATGGCTGGATTAGCTTTAACCCATCTCCCCGTTCCCCCTTCCGCCATCTCCGCAAGCGTGGAGACGGAATACTTCGGAATCTCAAAGAATGCTCCGTTCTGGGATCACGTTGTGCAAACCGGGCAAGTGGGCCTGTACGTGCCTGGAGAGTTCCCAGGTGCCGAATTGGAACTGCTGGTGGTTTTGGAAAAATAAGGAATATGACCTCAACTGTGCCTGTCCGGCTTGAAAACCTGGCATTGCTGTTTCAGGAAGTATTAACGGCGATTGTGCGGGTTCGATCAAACCGGCAGTCATTTACTGATGCCGAATCGTTCCGGTACCACATGCGCGAGGCTTTGAAGACGGCCGCGCAAGAGGCCCGGAACCGCGCTGGCTATTCCGGGGAAGATATCCGGATGGCCACTCTGGCCGTGGTCGGGTTTTTGGACGAATCCATCTTGAATGCCGGAAATCCTTTGTTTGCCGATTGGCCTCGCAAGCCCTTGCAGGAAGAGCTGTTCGGAATTCACATGGCCGGTGAGGTGATTTTCCAGAACATTCAACAGTTGCTGGGACGGACGGATTCGGCGGACCTCGCGGATTTGTTGGAAGTCCACTACCTCTGCCTGTTGCTTGGTTACACCGGCCGGTATAGCGGAAGCCGGGGCGGAGAACTGCAAGCCATCATGGCTTCTATGGCCGACAAGATACGGCGCATCCGGGGTGCGTTTGGGCCGTTATCGCCTGCTTGGGCCCCGGAAGGCGAAGTGGTTGCCGCCGCCAAAGACAGTTGGGTCAAAATCCTGTTGATGGCAGCCGTGGCGTGTCTCGCTTTGACGCTGATTCTATTCGCGGTTTTCAAAGTCACCCTGGGTTCGGGTGCCGGGGATGTACATTCCATCGCGGCCCAGAGGAAGGGATAGGAAAATGCGCAAGGTAGTGATCATTACCATTGTTATCCTGCTGCTGTTCCTGATTTTGGCCTGGTTTGTTCCTGGGCTGATCGGTCTCGCAGGCGGCAAGATGTGGATCCTGCGGGCTAGCCTGTGGCTGATCGGAATCATCGGCGCGGCGGTTGTGGTCTGGTTTTTCTGGAACCAGAAGAAGCAGGCTGAGGTGCCTGAGCTTTCTGTGCAGCCTGGCGATAAAGGCGATATCGATTTCCTGATTCGGGATGCCGAAACGAAACTGGCTGCGTCCCAAGTTGGAACGGGTTCGAAAATCGGGAGTCTGCCGGCGGTCTTTCTGATCGGTGGTCCGGGAGCCGCCAAGACCAGCACCATGGTGAATTCCGGTCTGGATCCGGAACTGTTGGCCGGGCAGGTGTATCACGACCGCAACTTGATCCCAACGCGCGAGGCGAACATCTGGTACGCCCGGAAAGCCATATTTGTGGAAGCGGCCGGAAAGAGCGTGTCGGAGCAGGGTACCTGGGCCCGGATCACGCAGCGGCTGCGGGCCGGACGATTAGGTTCAGTGGTGGCTCAAGGCCAGGCTCATCGCGCCGCGGTTGTGATGCTGGAGGCCGACGCGCTGTTACGGCCGGATGCCACCGAAGCGCTGGCCCCCATGGTGCGTGCCCTGCGAGCCCGGTTGGGAGAGATTTCACAGACCCTTGGGATCAACTTGCCGGTCTACGTTCTATTGACGAAGACCGACCGTGTTCCATTCTTCGCGGAGTACGTTCGGAATCTGACGAATGAGGAGGCCGCGCAAGTGCTGGGCGTCACGGTCCCCCTGCGAACCGGCGGCAGCGGCGTCTATGCGGAAGAAGAAACTGCCCGGCTAACGGGCCTCTTCGAGCAACTGTTTCGTAGCCTTTGTAACTTCCGTCCGCCGATTCTGGCGCGCGAGAATGAGCCCCAAAGGCTACCCGGCACCTACGAGTTTCCCCGGGAATTTCGAAAACTTCGTCCGGCGTTGATCCAGTTTCTGGTCGATCTGTGCCGGCCCAGTCAGCTAACCGTGGGTCCGTTTTTGCGCGGCTTCTATTTTTCGGGCGTGCGCCCCGTGATCGTGAACGAAGTTGCGTCTCCGGTGGCCGCCAGGCAGAGCCGGCAGGAGCGCGAGGTTTCGTTTGAAGCCACTTCCATGTTCCAGAACGATCCTCTACGCCAAGCCGCTTCCGCCGCACCCCAGGTCGTGGGCACTAAGAAAGTTCCCCAATGGGTGTTCCTCACTCACCTTTTCCACAACGTGCTGCTGGCGGATCGCATGGCCATGGGGGCCAGCGCATCCAGCACCAAAACCAGCATGCTGCGCCGGATTTTACTGGGTACGGCAGCGGCTCTGTGCCTGATTTACTGCCTGTTGCTGGCGATTTCCTATTCCAACAATCGAAAACTGGAGAGCACTGTAACGGACGCGGCGCGCGGAATTGAATCGGTTGAGATGGATGCATTGAAACCCGCCTCGCTCGATTCGTTGAAACGGCTGGAGACCTTGCGTCAATCGCTGGCGGTGCTCACGGGGTATGTGCGCGAAGGCGCGCCCACCAGCTACCATTGGGGGCTCTATGTAGGCGATCAGCTTTATCCGGACGTCCGCCGCATTTATTTCGAGAGCTTCCGCAAGGTGCTGTTTGGCCAGACGCAAACCACCATGCTCGAAAGCCTGCGCGCCCTTCCCGCAACGCCGGGACCGGAATATGGGCCCACCTACGACACGCTGAAAGCCTATCTGATTACCACCTCCAATCACGACAAGAGCACCCGTCCGTTTCTCTCTCCTGTCCTGATGAATCGCTGGAGCGTGAACCGAAATGTGGATCCGGAGCGGTTGGCCCTGGCGCAAAAGCAGTTCGATTTCTATAGCGACGAGTTGAAGATCGAAAATCCTTTTGGATCTGATAATGATAGCCCTGCCATTGAGAAGGCCCGCAAATATCTGAACCAATTCGCCGGCGTGGAGCGGGTTTATGCCGCCATGATTTCAGACGCCGCCAAGAATACCCAGCCCATCAACTTCAACAAGAAGTTTCCGGGATCGGCCGAAACGGTGCTGGATGCTTACGACGTCAGCGGTCCGTTTACCAAGCCGGGCTGGGACTTCATGCGAAATTCACTGAAGAATCCAGAGAAGTACTTCAGTGGCGAGCAATGGGTGCTGGGGGATCAGGGCGCGGCCACCATTGACCGCGCAGCACTGGGAAAGCAGTTGCAGGACCGGTATTTCGCCGATTTCATCAAGCAATGGCGCGCCTACATGAAGGCCGCGTCGGTAGTAAAGTTTGCCAACATTCAGGACGCATCGAAGAAGTTAACCGTAATCTCCAGCAGTAGTTCGCCCTTGTTGGCTTTGTTTTCGCTGGCGTCGCAGAACACGGCCGTCGATGCCCCCGAAGTGATGAAAGCCTTCCAGCCGGTCCAGGCTGTCGTCCCACCCGGGGGAGGGGATCGCCTGATCGCAGGACCTAATCAGGCGTACATGAACGCATTGTTGACGCTGCAATCCTCCGTTGAGGCTGCCGCGTCCGCGCCCCAGTTAAACGAAGCCGTCGCCGGACCTACCCTGACCAGCGCCAGTTCCGCCCGCATCACCACGCGTCAAGTGGCGCAGGCCTTTCTGCCCGATCCGGAAGTGCACTTGGAATCCACGGTCCAAAAACTAATGGAAGATCCCATCACCAGCGTGGAAGCTCTGCTGAAGCGATTGGGCCCGGACGAATTGAATGGGAAGGGGAAGGATCTTTGCGGGCAGTACCGCAAGCTGCTGGCGAAATATCCGTTCAATCCAAACCCGGCCGCGCCCCAGGCCACCATCGCGGAAGTGAACGGGATTTTCCACAAGCCGGAGGGAGCGCTTTGGGTGTTCTATGACACCAGCCTGCAGAAGCTGCTGCCGAAACAGGGCTCGGACTACGTGCCAGCGCCGGGTGCGGGATTGACACTTACCCCAGCCTTCGTTAACGCCTTCAAACAATCCGCCGCGTTTTCAGAAAGTATCTACGCCGGCGGAGCACCGGACCCGCACATCACCTATTCGCTGAAGCCAGTTCCCTCGGAAGGGATTCAAACCGTGGGACTCCGGCTGGATGGCCAGACCCTGACGTATTCCGGCGGGGATGCAGCTCCCAAGCAGTTCACCTGGCAGGGCTCCGGCACGCACGAGGCCAAGGCCACGGTAAAGTTTGGCGGTGGTCCGGACCTCGCCTGGTCGAACAACGACGGCATCTGGGCAGTGTTTCAATTCTTTGCGAAGGCCGAACAGTGGCAGCCTTCGGGAAGCGGCAACATACTGGAGTGGATCATCCGCATCGGGCGCGATCCAGTGACTCTGCCCAGCGGCAAAGCCCTCACCGTGCGATTCGAGCTCGACATGTTGGGCGCGCCCCCCGTATTTCAGAAGGGCTACCTGAGCAAACTTACTTGCGTTGCGGATGTCGCCAAATAGACGCTGATCATTCCTAACCCGGCGTAGCCGGAACCAAACCGAGCCTGAATCCAAAAATTGGCGGCTCTCGGGAAGTGCCTCCAAAAGCCCGTGGATATTGCTCGCGGACAACACCGCGAAAAAAGTCTTGCCAGAACGATGCAAGATTCTATGACGTAGGTACTACGGTGAGGTCACGGTCATGAGCCGCGGACAGCATCGCAGGCAAGTGGATGGGCGCGCCGGAAACAGATCCAGGAAATGCAGGATCGGCCCCTGTGAGGTAGTTCAAACACCTTTCGATGGCTCATTCCAATCCGATTCAGCGGCCAAGGACGGGCTTGTGATAGACTCTTCAAAAACATGAAACCATGTAGCTTTTTCATTCTGTTTACGCTGTCCGCCTTTGCCCAGAACGTCGTCTGGGCGCCCAAGGCAGACGTTCTTCCCAAGTATGTATCGCCGCACAAGCCGCATACAAAACTGGCGGAGGTGAAGGCCAGGCACGCCGGCCAAGCCAACTGGACGGAACTGGTGGTGAACGACGACATGCTGCGTGGCGAGTATGTCGCTTCCGCCCCAGGCACCAAGGTTCCGAAGCAGTTGCACCCCGACACGCGGGAGTTTTGGATCATCCTGGACGGGCAGATCCGCTTCGAAATCGAAAACCAGCAGCCGTTCGTCGCCTCCAAGGGCTACATGGTGCAGGTTCCCTTTCAGACGTTTTTCTCCATGGAAACGGTGGGCGATAAACCGTCGCTGCGTTGGCAGGTAAACGTGCCCACCGCACACACGCTGTATGCCGCCGAAGCCGATGCGCCCGCGATGCCGGGTTTCCATTGGCTGCCGGTCCGCATGGCCCGCAAGTGCTGCGAGTATGGACACGGCAATAAG
>JBBQUE010000141.1:0-7027 GCA_038212805.1 Bryobacterales bacterium
TTGTGAAGGAAGGCGCTATCGATAAGCGGAGACGTTTGGGTCATCTTGTGAAGCGGCTTCAATGAGACGTCCCGCGCGCGTAGGGGGTTCGTCGTCATCGAACGTTTTCACAATTGTTGCATTTTTTTCAAAGCGGGACCATTCCCGGGGTGGAAGGCTTTTACTGCTGGTGATAATGGTGGCCGTTCCGATACCGGCCCGTATCGGCGATGCCCATGCGAAGGGGCTGCTCCAGCCGGAAGGTAAGCAGGGATTCGGAAGGCACATTGACGCTTCGCCCGCGCGTAAGAACCTGAGTACCCGCACCGGCAGCCGCGCCGGCCGCCGCACCGATAGCCGCGCCCCGCCCTCCTCCAGCAATCGCGCCGATGATGGTACCCAACAGAGCGCCCCCACCGACATATTCGCCCGTCCGTTTGTTAGCGCCCACACCCGGCTTCCGGTTCCCTGACACGTCCGCGGTTGAGCTGGCCACGGCAAAACGCTGACCGTTCACGGTGACCGATTCCAGATCCAGGCTCAGTTCGCGGTTTGAGAGCCCCCGAACCACCAGCTCGGCATTCGAGCCGCGGGGAATCACCAGGTTCCCATTCCGGTCCATAACATCCTGATCCACCACGCCTGAAAACACCCGGCCGTCGTTGTTGTGCGCGGAAATCCGCTCATTCGTCCGCACTGTAATGGACGTGCCAGCTTGCAGAGTGGTATTGCCGTTCGGTTGCGCCCCGGCTGATGAGGCAAGGCACAATGCCAACGTCAAAGCGACGGTTTTTATCATTTTAAGCTCCTTGAAGATTCGCTAAGTAGATACAATCGGGCGACATTTGTTTCCGGCCAATCGGGTTAGGGGAGCTTCTTTTCAGCCGGAACCGGGGCGTTGGCCTCGGGCGCTTTGGCGTCCACATTTTGCGGCCTTCGAGGACGCTGCCGGGGCACCGGTCTCGCGCTGACCAGTTCGGTATAAACCTTCAGGATGCGATCTTTCTGCGATGGATCCGAGATCAGATAGCGGTGCTTGCCGCCTGCCGCCGCGGCAAACCGGGTGCGCCCGTCGGGCAGAACCGTGATGGTTCCCGGCTCGCTCAACCTGAAATACCCTTCCTGGGGACGCGCAGCGTATAACACCGCGGCCATGTCCCGCGTGGGGGCGTCGTAGGGCATGGGTTTGGCGGCGCGGTAGGCATCCGCCACCGGATGGTCAGGCGTCCAGCCGAAGTCATTTTCAATGCTACTGGCGGGAAACATCACGGAATCGCTGATCTCGCTGCCGACGGCCACTACCGGCGTGGGCCATTCCTCGAAGAGCTTGCGCGCGGCCGCGATGTCCACCTGGACGTTGGCGTCAACCGGGCCGCTGCCCCCATAAGATCCGGCCGCGATTACCAGATACCGGACCTTGTGCGCGATCAAATCCTTGGCTCCCGGCAGCGCCAGTACCCGTGCCAGATTGCTGGCCGGCCCCGCAATCACCACGATGGCGTTTTCATCAAACTGCGCGGTAAAGGCGTTGCGGATTACAGCCACCGGGTCTGCCGTCTCGTTCAGCTTATGCACGGCATGGGGAAACGCGGGGGTGCCGTCGGCCTTGAGCTTCGCCAGGGGACCAGTCAGCATCGGCGTGTCGTCCTTGATCTTTCCGTCGATGGCCATGCCCACTGGCAGAGTTCGCGCGAAGGCTCCAAAAGCGGCGCTTACCGGACCCGCGTAAAACCGTCCCACGGCATCGCAGTAGGCCGCCGAATTCAGGTTCGACCTGGTCACCGACAGCGCAATCGCCCGGATTTCGTTCTTTCCGTCAAAGCCGTACAACAGCGCCAAGGCCAAAGCCGTATCCACGCGGCTCCCCATATCGGAATCGAACACCACGCCCACCGGCGGCTTCGGTTGTGCGGCAAACTGCATGGAACGGTTCCTTAACCCGTTTCCTTGCTATCATACTCCTCTATCCATGCTCCCTGTAGTGAAGCTTGTAGCTATCGACGATACACCCGCAAGTCTGGAACTGGTGTCCGAGGCTCTGGCCCGCGACGGCCTGGAAATCTTCACCGCCACGGACGCGGAAACCGGGCTCGACCTGATCTACAAAGAGCATCCGCAAATTGTTCTGGTGGATCTGGTGATGCCAAATCTGACTGGAATGGACGTGCTGGAACGAACGGTTGATTTCGACCCCGCCATCGACGTAATCCTAATGAGCGCCCATTACACCACCGAATCCGCGGTGGAGGCGATCCGCAAAGGCGCAAGCGATTACATGAACAAGCCGATCTCCATCGACGCGCTGCGCGGCCGGGTGGACAAGCTGTTGACGGACGCGCGCAGCCGCCAGCGGACGGTTCAACTGGATAGTGAACTGCTGGACGCCAACCAGTATCAGGGCATGATCGGGCGCAGTCCCTTGATGTGGGACATGTTCGCGCGCATCCGCCGCATCGCGCCGCACTTCCGCAGTGCCCTGATCACCGGCCCTACCGGATCGGGTAAGGATCTGGTGGCGCAGGCCCTGCACAATTTGAGCCCGGCGGCCGGCCGGTTCGTCGTGATGAACTGTTCGGCGGTGGTGGAGACGCTCTTTGAGAGCGAACTGTTTGGCTACGTGCGGGGCGCTTTCACCGGCGCGGTGCAAGACAAGGTAGGCATGTTCGAGTTCGCCCACGGGGGCACGTTGTTTCTGGATGAGATTGGCGACATGCCAATCGTCACGCAAGCGAAACTGCTGCGCGTTTTGCAGAGCCAGGAGATCCAGCGCGTGGGTTCGCTGGCGTCGAAGAAAGTGGACGTGCGCGTGGTGGCGGCCACCAACCATGACATACCGCGCTTGATTGAGCAGAAGCTTTTCCGCGAGGATTTGTATTACCGGTTGGCCATGGTGGAACTGACCACCCCCGCATTGGCGGATCGCAAGGAAGATATCCCGCTGCTGGAGAAATTCTTCGTGAAACGCTTCTCGAAGCAGTTCGAAAAGCCCATTCATGGTTTGACCCGGCGCGCCCAAATCGTCCTCAGCCGGCACGATTGGCCCGGCAACGTGCGGGAGTTGGAGAATGCGCTGGGGCACGCCTGCATGATGGTGATGGGCGACATTATTGATGTGGAAGACTTGCCGGTGAGCGTCCGGGGCGGGCATGGCGTGCGGCATGAAGCGGCCGGCGTGGGGATTCATCTGGCATCGGAGCGCAGCCAGGAACTGTCGTTCGAAGATCACGAAAAGGATCTTTTAGTCGGCGCGCTTGAGAAGGCCAATGGGAATCAGTCCGAGGCCGCCCGGATTCTGCGCATCAGCCGCGACCGGATGCGGTACAAGATGGCCAAGTTCAACTTGAAATAGCGCAGCATTCGAGATCATCACTGGTGAGAACGAAGAGCAGCACTTCAAGGTGCGAAGCTTCCAGCAAATTCATAGTAGTAATGCTCTTGACAGCAATGCCTTGTCTTGCTCAGACGTGTCCCAGCGATCCGCTGAAAGCCAGGGATGGGTTTGACAACGCCAAAACGGCCGCGGAAGCTATTCTTGAGGCCGTACCAGCCGCCGACCAGATTGTCCGCTGAGCGCCCCCAAGGCCTTCACGGTTCCTTCCTTGGCAGGCTTCTGTTCGTCAGCGCCGCCGAGTTCCACCTAATCCCCCGCCTTCTTCTGCATGGCGTGCAGATGGCCGATACAGCGCGCGTCATACCGCAGCATGGTGGTGCCGACGGTGCATGTTTGCCATTTTTTTGAGCGGCTTGCATGGTGTATTCCGATGTGCCGGACGGTGTCTTCAATTTCCACGGGTCGTCTTTCATGCGGGTCTGCCGTGTTGGCATGTGCCCCTGCTGCGGTAAACTGCGGAATGGCCAGAATACTCGCCCTCTTTCTACTTGTCTGCAGCCAGGCTGCGGCCGCGCAGCAGCCCCCGATTCGTTATGAGATCAGCTTCCCCAATGCCGCTCACCATGAGGCGGAGGTGCGCGCTACGTTTACCGGCGTCAAGCAACAGGTCCTGGATGTGGTGATGAGCCGCTCTTCCCCAGGCCGCTACGCGCTGCATGAATTCGTCAAGAACGTGTACAACCTGAAGGCCACGGACGGGGAAGGCCACCCGCTGGAAGTGACCCGGAGCGACCCGTATTCCTGGAAGGTTTTCGGCCATAAGGGTACGGTGGTGATCCAGTACACGCTGTTTGGAGACCGCGCCGACGGTACCTACAACGGCATCGACGAAACCCACGCCCACCTCAACATGCCAGCCACCTTTGTGTGGGCGCACGGCATGGACAAGCTGCCCGTGAGCTTTCGCTTCCAGATCCCCGACGGCTCCAAATGGAAGATCGCGACGCAGTTGATTCCGGCTGGGGATGGCAGCTTCACTTCGCCGAATGTGGACATGATGATGGACAGCCCAGTGGAACTAAGCGCTCACGATTTCAATGAGTGGACGGTGGGAGACCGGCAGTTCCGCATGGCGCTGCATCATCAAGGTTCCAAGGAAGAATCCGCCGCCTACGCGAACATGGCCAAGGCCGTGGTGACCGAGGCCGAGGGCGTCTTCGGGGCCTTCCCGCGGTACGACGGCGGTAACTATACCTTTCTGATCGACTATCTACCCTACGTGTCGGGCGACGGCATGGAGCATCGCGATTCCACCGTGATTACCGGCACGCGTTCGCTGAAGCAGAGCGCCGCGCAAAGCATCGGCACAGTTTCGCACGAGTTTTTCCACTCCTGGAATGTGGAACGGATCCGGCCAAAATCGTTGGAACCTTTTGATTTTGAAAAGGCTAACATGTCGGGCGAGTTATGGTTCGCGGAAGGCTTCACTAGCTACTACGGGACGCTGATTCTGAAGCGCGCCGGCCTGTCGAGCATTGACCGGTTTGCCGAGGGCCTTGGCTTCACTGTGAATTACGTCCTGAGCGCACCCGGAAGGCAGGTGTTCAACGTAGTGGAGATGTCCCGGCAAGCGCCCTTCGTGGACGCCGCTACTGCAAACGACCCGGTGAACACCGCGAATACGTTCATCTCTTATTACACCTATGGAGAGGCGATCGCGCTGGGCGTGGATCTTTCCATCCGGGCCAGGTTCCCCGGCAAGAGCCTGGACGACTGGATGCGGCAGATGTGGAAGGAGCATCCCGATGTGCAGAAGCCTTACACGCTGGACGAATTGCAGGCCGCACTGGGCAATGCCACGGGGGATCGCGCATTTGCCGCGGAGATCTTTCGCAGACATATTTTAGGCAAGGAACCGATGGACTACCAGGCACTGCTGGCGACCGCCGGACTGGCTCTGCGCAAGCGTCCCGGCAACCACCCCAGGCTGGGCGTTCGATACAATTTGACCGACGCCGGGATGGAAATCACCGGCCCAGTTCTACGGAATTCCCCCGCGTATGCCGCGGGGCTGGACCGTGGGGATAAGATTCTGGAGTTTGACGGGAAGGCGATCAAGACCCAGGCGGAACTTACGAAATGGATGGACGCGCGCAAACCCGGTGAAAAAGTGAAGCTGAAAGTAGAGCAGCGCGCCGGGCCCAAGGATGTGGAGCTGGCGTTGACCGAATCGCCGGACATGGAACTGGTTACCTTCGAAAGAGCAGGCCAACCCGTGACCAGGGAACAGTTGAGCCGGCGCGAACAGTGGCTGAGTTCCAAGGCGGTGCATCCGCTGCCGGAGGTTCGGAAATATTGCCCGGTCTGCCAGCGTGCCCATCCCTTTGAATTCGAGCATTGCCCGTACGACGGCTCCGAGCTGGGAATTATTCCAGAGAAGGCGGATGCACCACCGGCGGCGCGGCGCTTTGGCCGTAGTGGCATTTAAAGGAAACATGCTGAGGGTATCACGAAGATCCATGCTGCTGGCGTCCGCGGCTCTGACAGGCACATCGGCTATTTGGGGGGCTACCGGGAAGAAGATGACACTCGCACTGCATCAAACTACGTCCGCCGGGGCGGGCTATCGCAAGTCGCTGGAAGGCTGGGCACGCGCTGGGATCCGGCTAGTAGAAATCGGCAATGGACCGCTGGACGATTTTCTGAAGACGGACGATCTGGCCGCCGCCCGGCGCGTGATTACGGACCTGGGGTTGACCGTGGTTCAAGGCGCGGTGGGGGTGACGGGGCTATGGGAGCCCAATCCGAATCGCGCGGTTGCGTTTGAGAATCTGAAGAAGCGCTGCGAGATGTACGCGCAATTGGGATTGAAAAACGTTTACGCTACCACGCAGGCAACCGCCAAGGTGGCGGCGGACGACTACACAGCCTGTCCCGGCCATGTGCATGCGGCGGGAGAAATCGCGCGGCAGTTCAACCAGTCGCTACGCATTGAATTCCTGCGCTCATCAACGTTTATCTCGACATTGCCAACCATGCTAGCGATGACGCGGGCGGCGGCGCATCCGAACGTCGCACCCATGTTCGATTTCTATCACTTCTGTTCAGGCCTGAGCAAGCTGGAGGATCTGGACCTGGTCCACCCCGGGGAAATTGCCCACGTGCATTTTCAGGACGTACCGGACATGCCGCGGGAACTTCTAGACAGCACAACCCGAGCCATACCGGGCGATGGCGTAAGCCCGTTGACCCACATTCTGCGGAAGCTATCGGAGAAGGGCTATCAGGGAGCGCTCTCCGTAGAGCTTTTCCTGCCGAAGTTTCAACAGGGCGACCCGTTTGAAGTGGCCACTGAGATCCGGCGGAAATCCGAGGCGGTGATGCGGCGCGCGGGCGTGCTGTAGCTTACCGCGCGGTGCGGCCCCACACCTGAGCCACGGTATACATGGTGAAGGAGGCATCGGGGCGGCGGAGGTGGTTCCGGCATTCCTCGAGCAGGATGGGAAGTTCCGCTTCGGAGAGCAAACCGAGCCGGATGATTGCGCCCCGCAACGACTCGACCGTGGACGGCAAATAGTCGATCAGGGGATCCGTGGACCGGACGGCGACGATGAATGAACGGTATTGTACGTCGTGCAGACCAGCCTGGATGGCCAGCGCGTACAATTGGCGGGCTAGATGCAGGTCGGCTCCAACGCCTGCGAACGCGCCCAATAG
>JBBQUE010000142.1:0-7019 GCA_038212805.1 Bryobacterales bacterium
CCCGCATGGTACAGCCCACGTCCGACAGGCAGGTGGTATTAAACAGAAACTCCAGCATCTTGGCCACGGCCCAGTTGCCGATTCGAAGGAACCACCACATGTTCGCGCCCGACCAGATGAACGTAGTCACGGTGCGGGAACCCAGCATCACATCGCAGCGATCCCCATAGACCAGAAGCTTAACCACGTCCCCCTGCACGAAGGTGCCGTCCGGTTCGCTCAGGCAGCGATAGTAGCCGGTAGCTTCGTCCAACCCGCGCAGGCAGGCCGCCCCGTAACCCTGGCGCGGTTCGAAGATTTCTCGCACCTCCACGGGAAGGTGCCGGGTGGCTATGTCCTGAGCGGCCAACGCCACTTCCTCAGACGTGCCCGGCTCCGCATTGTTGTTCACCACCACAACCTCGTCCACCCAACCGCATTCCGCGGCGGCCACAACCTCTTCCCGCAATGAATCCTTCTCGCGGTAGGTGGGGAAAATCAGAGATACTTTCTGGCCAAGCCACATACTCCGATTATCGACGCATTCTTTACGAAACAGTAGGGAGCAGGTGCTTTTGAATCTTTCCCAGAGCGTTGCGCGGCAGGTGATCCACCTGAAGGAAGGCCCGGGGAAGCTTAAACGAAGCCAATTTCTCCCGGCAGCGGGCTTCCAGGTGGACCGCGTCGAAAGCCCCGCGGGAGACGATGTAAGCCACCGGAACCTCGCCCCGCAGGCGGTCCGGCACTCCCACCACGGCGGCTTCGGCCACGTCTTCGTGCTCCATCAAAAATTCCTCGATTTCGCGCGGATAGATATTAAAGCCGCTGGAAATAATCAGATCGCTTTTGCGCCCGCAGAGGGTGTAGTATCCATCCGGCTGACGCAGGGCCAGATCTCCGGTGCGAAAGAAGCCATTCACGAACGCCGCGCGGGTGGCCTCTTCCCTCCGCCAGTATCCGGCGAAGATATTGGGACCGCGCAGATACAGCTCCCCGGTCTCCCCGTCCAGCACCGGCTCCCCCTCCGGGTTCAAAATACGCGCGGAAATTCCGGGCAGAGGCAGTCCCACGCTGCCAGGGCGGCGCTCGCCCGCATAGGGATTGCTGAGGTTCATCAGCGTTTCGCTCATCCCATAACGCTCAAGTATGGTGTGGCCGAAGCGCTCCCGGAAGCTTTCCAGCACCTGCGGGGGCAGGGGTGCGGACCCGCACACGAACAGCCGCATGAATGCGCCGATCTCGCGCGCCTGTGGCTCTGGCCAATCCAGCAGCCGCACGTACATGGTGGGCACTCCGAAGAACAGCGTGGGGCGGAAATCCAGGAACTCAGCCACGGCCTTCTGGTGTTCGAAGCGTTCCAACAAACGCATCCGGCAACCGCCGATCAGGGCGCAGTGCAGCCCGTTCCCCAGGCCGTGCACATGAAACAGCGGCAAAGCCAGCAGTAGCCGGTCAGCGGGCGTGATCTGCCAGCAGGTAAGCAGGTTGATGGCATTCACGGCGAAGTTGGAATGCGTCAGGACCGCGCCCTTGGATACGCCGGTGGTTCCGGAAGTGTAGATGATGCCTGCCGGGGAATCGCCGTGCAGCAGTGTGCGGGGCCGCTCCGGCGACATGGCGGCCGCTCCAGCCCGCGCTTCCGCCGCATCGGTGATCACGGCGCGCGGCTCGGCATCGGCGAGGATATGGGAAAGCTCGCGTTCGCGGTATAGAATATTGACCGGCACGAAGATCACGCCTAGCTTCACGCAGGCCAGGTAGAGATCAATCAGCTCCACGCAATTCGCCAGGTAGACGCACAGCCGGTCGCCGGGTTGGAACCCGCGCGTTTTCAGCCAGTTCGCCATCTGATTGCTGCGCTCATCCAATTCACCGAAGGTATAGGTGGCGCCGGCGAATTCCAACGCCGCCTGTGAGCGGCGGCCTTCGAACGATAGGTCAAACAGATTCAGAAGAGTCATTGTGGCAAAGCCTTTCCTTTCGTCTCTTCACCCCATGGCAGCAAGGCCAGCCCGATCAGGAATGCGACGGACGTAAGCGCCACCGGGGTTCCAATAGTTTGGAAGTATTGCACGCCCGCGCCCACCAGAAACGTAATTCCCGCCGCCGCGAATCGCCCGGCCGAAGTAGCGAACGCGAAGGCGCTGGCACGGCATTCGGTCCGGTATTGTTCCGGCAGCCAGAGCGTATACAAGTCGAAGTTAGCGCCTCCGATCCCCAAAAAGAATAACGAAGCCATGAACCACGGCAAGGCGTTGGCGGGCAAATAGAAAGCGTATCCGAAGCCAAAGACAATGAACACGAACATCAGCACGAAGTAGAACCCCAGCGCGCCCCGGCGGCCCAGCGTTTCCGCCAGCCACGGCATGGCCAGGCAGCCCAGGATGGTTCCAATGGAGAGCAGCATGGTGGCATAGGAAGCCACCCGTGCGCCTTCCGCCGCGGACATTCCAGCCCGGCCAGCCAGGTAGGTCACCGAAGACGGCACGTAGACTGAACCAGCCCACAGCCCGATCATCGATACCAACAGAAAGGCGGCGTTCAGCAGCGTGCGCCGCCGGTATTCGTCCCCGAACAGCGTAAAGAAGGCCTTGCGCGCGGTGAAGGCCTGCCCTAACTGGTCCATGCGATGCTGCCAGCGGTGCGGTTCGGCGACGCCATAACGGATGAAGGCCACCAGCAGCGCCGGCGTTCCCCCCACTGCAAACACTGCCCGCCATCCGTACTTGGCTCCAATGGTGTAGTTCACAATGGCTGCTAGAAAAGTTCCGAAATAATAGCCGGTGTGCATCCAGGCGGCCCCCTGCTTGCGGCGGTCCTCCGGCCATTCTTCCGCGACAAAGATGCCGCCCAGCGTCCATTCTCCTCCGATGCCTACTCCCGCCAGCAGCCGGAACGCCGCCAGTTCCCACACGTTGGTCGCGATGCAGCATAGGAATGTGAACAACGAATAGCAGAGGATGGTAAACATCAGCGTGCGGACTCGTCCAAAGCGGTCCGCGATGGGCCCCCAGAGGAACGCAAATCCCCAGCCGATCAGGAAAATGGCGAATAGCAGTCCACCGTAAAATCCGATATTCGCGGGCGTGGCGGCAATGCCGGATCGGGGGAGCAGATCGCGCAACGCCGGCACCAGCACCAGGGCATAGATGAACGAATCCATGCCGTCCAGCGCCCATCCGGCCCACGCGGCCCAGAATCCGCGAACCTGGTTGGTAGAGAGCTTGGTGTGGGAGGGCAACCCGTTATTGTCGCAGAGGTTAAACTGGAGCGATGCGGATTCGTTCCCGTTCCCTGATGCTGGCCGGTGTCTTGACTCTGGCTGCGGTGCCCGCGTGGCCGTTGGGTTCCACTGGCCACCATATTGTCGCGCTGATCGCGGAACAACGGCTCTCGCCGGAGGTACGGGCGCGCGTGGCCAAGTTGCTGCTGGACGGAAAATTCACCATGGCACAGGTCAGCACTTGTCCCGACGTGCTGCGTTCCAATGCTAAATATCCGATCCGGCCCGACGATCAGTACTGCCTGGAAATTGCGAAGGCGGCTCCCGAATCAGGCCCCTGGCACTATATCGACATTCCCGTGCCGCACGCGGATAAGACACTGGATGCATATTGCCCAAAGGGCGATTGCATTACGAACAAGATCAAGTTTTTCCGGGATGTGCTGAAAAATTCCAACGATGACGGGCAGCGGCGGGAGGCCCTGATGTACCTGATCCACTTCCTGGGTGACCTGCATCAACCGTTGCACTGCGCCGAGCGGAGCTGTGATCAGGGCGGGAACATGGAGCACGTCAACGTGACCCTCAAGAGTGGCCCGCGCCCAGACCACCGCCTGCACCGCGTCTGGGATGAGGATCTGGTGAATTTCATGATGGAACACGAGCAGGTCACGACCGACGCGGACGCAGCCCAGCTCTTAGGCAAGCAGATCAAGCCGGAGCGCGCCGCCAAGTGGATCCAGACCTCCATCGACGAAATCGCGTGGGAAGGCTGGGAACTGGCCAAGAGCCATGTCTACAAGAATGTGCCCTTCTACAACTACTGCGATCCCGCGGTGAAGGCCTCTCCCACGCCGGCTTCCGCGCTGAGCGAAAGCTACGAGAAGGACGGGGCGAAGCTAATTCAAGAGCAGATGATGAAGGCCGGGGTCCGCTTGGCGGATTTGCTGGAAAAAACCCTGACCCGCTAAGCTAACAGCCAGTGGCGAAAGGCCAGTAGAGGGTTGTGTCGCGCCTATGAAGGTCGATTTTTTTCCCGACTCCCTGACGGGCCCAGAGGCACCCCGGCCCGGTAAATCCACTCTGTCTCCGAGCCGCGCACGTGAGTAAGCGGTCCGCCGGTTGCGGTGACTACGTTAAGTGAGCGGTGTTGCTGCTAGGGCCAATATTGTTCAGATAAGGCGATTTCACCGTGCCATAAACCGCTAATTCACGTGCGCGGCTCGGAAGATGTACAAAACTCTCCATGAACTTCCCTCGCAGGGCTTGACAAAAGTTCAACGCTCTCTGATCCCGCACGAAGCGCCGGGCCGAGCTACCGAGCCGCGAGCGTGAGCGGAGCGCTTAAGTGAGCGGTGTTGCTGCTAAGGCACCTGAATCGAAACGTCCTTCGTGGCGCTTCCCGCTACGATGTGCAGCACGTTGATCCCCGAAGCCGTTCCCAGGCGGACCCGCGCCTGATACACGGCGGGGTAGATCCGGTCTACCGAAGTCAGCGTTTGAACGCGCCCATCCCCGCTGGTTATAGTGAGGACGGGCAAGGGATCCAGCAGCGCTACGCCTTGGGCGTTGGTGACCCGGAAGTATATGGTTTGGGTGGAGTTGGCGGTAATACCGGTGGTCGGTGCGTCCAGGATGGTAACCTGCGCGGCTTCCTGGGAGATCGAGGCGTACCAATAAGGTACTCGTGAAAGCACCGGGCTTTGGTTGCTCAGCACCTGCACGAAACCCTGGTACGCGCCGGGGTCCAGCCCTGACTGCGTGAACTGCACTGTCACATTGCGGGATTGACCCGGATTGAGCGTCACGGAAGCATCGGAAAGAACCGGGGCCAGAATGCCGTTCAATGGCAAGACCGAGAGAGCTAAAGTATCTTGGGCTGTCCCTACATTGGTCAGCGTAAGTTGCAGTTTCTGATCGATGCCGCCGGTCCCCGACCCAAAGCTGAGCGACACCGGCGAGGCAGTCACCATGCTCTGGAGAGCGGAGGCCAGATTCAGGAAACCAGCACCGGTCAACTGCGCGCCCAGGGGCGTGTCATAGATGGCGGAACTGTTTACCAGCAGGGAACCGTACTGCGCCGCGCTCAGGCCCGGCCGTCCTTGCTTCACCACGGCGGCTGCGCCCGCCACCACTGGAGAGGAGAAACTGGTGCCGCTTTCCACCACGTAACCGTCTTTGCCAGACCCACTGTTCTGCAAAGGCGTAGCGGTGGAGATGGCAGCGCCCACCGCGATGAGATCAGGCTTGATACCCGAATCCAGATTAGGGCCCCGGCTGGAAAACGAACTCAGCCGATTGGGCGGAACCATGCCAGCCTGAACCGTAAAATCCAGTATCGCCGGGACTCCGCCGCCCACGATGCGCTGTTTGGCCGTAACGCCGTCGGGATAGCTGAGCATGGAAGCTGGGAGCTTGGCCGTGCCCACCGCCATGCCGGCCGCCTCCGGACGTGCGGCGTCGGTATAGATGACCGCGCCCACCGCGCCGGCCGCAGCTACCATATTAAGCTTGGTCTCAAAGGTACAGGTACCGCGCAGAATCAGAGGAATGGAACCCCGCAGGCTGCCGGCGGGCAACGAACCACAGGCCAATCCGCTGGGATCGAAGGCGGCCACGTCCACCAGCGGCCCAGTAATAAGATCCGTGGAATTGTCGCCCGACCCCGGAACGGCGGGAAACCGCAGGGCGTCGCCGACGGAGAGCAGGCCGGTAAAGACGCGGTCGTTCGACATGCTTCCGGCGGTGATCGCGCTGGGAGCGGTGCCGGGTGAGCTGATGGTATCCGGATCCGGACCGTCGTTCCCCGCGGAAATTACGACGATATGCCCAGCCGCTACCGCCCGTTCGACGGCGATCACCAGGGGGTCGTCCCAGGGCCGCACCGCCACCGTGCTGCCCAGGCTGAGATTCAGCACGTCCATGCCATCGGCCACGGCATCGTCAATCGCTTTCAAAATCATGTCGGTAGGCGCGCCTTGGCTGCCATCCGGGAACACTTTGTAATTCCCCAGATAGGCGCGCGGCGCCACGCCCGTGATGGTGCCATAGTAACCGGTATTCGCCACCCCGGCGGCCACCATGGCGACCCCGGTTCCATGGCCCCGCACGTCTTTAGCGGGCGATGAAGCACCGGAACCGGTGACGTAACTCCGGGCGACGATGATCTTGCTGTTGGTAAACGCCAGGTCCGCGGATTGGTTTACCAACGGAAAGCCGGGCACTGCTGGCAAGGAGGAATCCTCAAAACCGGGATGGCTGGCGTCGATCCCCGTGTCAATGATTGCGATCTTCATCCCCAGGCCAGCATTCAGAATACCCCCCAACTGATCCCACGCTTCTGGAACATGATGGAGCGGCAGGGCCCGGTCCAGCGTGGGATGGTATAGCCGGACGGGATATACGCGGAGGACTCCTGGGATAGAAGCCAGCGCCGCCTCCTGGCCCGCGGGAATGGACACCAATAGAGAGTTCATCACGGCGTTCGTAGTTTCCAAAACTTGTCCGCCCTTCTGTTCCACTGACCGGCGGGCGGTCTGCTGCTGCTGCCGGATCTCCGCGGCGCGGGAGAGAAATGTGGCATCGCGCCGGTGCGCGGCACCGCCCCGGCGAACGGAGTAGGTGGCGGCCGGTTCCCCCTCCATTTCAACGATATAGCGCCCGGGTACTACTTGAGCGCTCAGCATGAGCGCCCCGCTGAGCGCTCCAAGAATCAAAGCGGGAATAATGGCAGAAGGCTTCATAGAGGCTTATTAACTGAATCGGCTATTTTGGCGAACTTGTGAGTGTGACGTCTATCTTCGAAACGCGGATTCGT
>JBBQUE010000143.1:0-7013 GCA_038212805.1 Bryobacterales bacterium
TGTAGCTTCCGTCGTGCTCCTCATCCACCAACACCAGACCCAAATCCTGCACCGGAGCAAACACGCCCGACCGCGTCCCCACCAACACCCGCGCCACGCCCGCCCGGATCCGCCGCCACTGCTCCGCCCGTTCAATGACATTGAACGCCGAATGCAGAATCGCCACCCGATCCCCAAACCGGTGATAAAACTGCCCCGCCACCGCCGGAGTCAACGCAATCTCCGGCACCAGCAGCAGCGCCCCCTTGCCCAACGCCAGGCACGCATCAATGGACCGCAGATACACTTCCGTCTTGCCGGACCCCGTCACCCCCTGCAGCAAAAACGTGTGGAACCCGCCCATCCGCAGCGCCATCTCAATCTGGTTGTAAGCATCCAGCTGAAAGATATTCAACGTCCGCGCAGGCTTGGCTTCTTCCCGATGCGTCACCGGGGATTGCGTCTCCAGCAGGATCATCTTCTTCCGCGCCAGGGCCCGCGCCGCCACGCTCGCGCCCTTCACCTGCGCCTCCAGTTCCTCCACATTGTGGCTCCCCGGATGCAGCTCCAAATAGGCATGCAGCTCCCGTTCCGCTTTGGGCAGCTTCAAACCCACCGCCACCGGACCCGCCAGAAACGTAGCCCGCAAACGCCCCGCCGCCGCCCGCATCGGATCCCGATCCGCCTGCACATCCTCCACTTCCAGAAATCCCTTCTTCATCAGCGACTTCAAAATATTCGCCGCCCCCGGAATCTTCTTCTTCAGATACAACTCCGACACCGGCCGCGCATCCAGCATCCGCAGCACCGCAATTACAGGATCCTCATCCCCCGCGCCCAACATCAACTGCCGGGCCGTATCCCGCCCCGAACTGGTCAACGAATACAACTTGCTCTTCCGGATCTCGCCACCCAGCGGAGTCATAGTCCTTAGCACCTCCCCCAGCGGTGCGCAATAGTAGCCCGCGATCCACCGCGCCAGCGCCATCAACTCGCCGTTCAGCACCGGCTCTTCATCAATCAGCCGTAGCGTTTCCTTCACCGCTACGCCCGGCCGCTCCGTAGTCACCGCCAACACCACGCCCGTCAGCTTGCGCGACCCAAACGGAACCACCACCCGGCTCCCCACCTTGACGCGATGCCACAGCGTCTCCGGCAAGCTATACGTGAAAGCTTGATCCATCGGAACCGGCAGGCTCACCTCGCAATATGTCATCTATAGTTAGTTTCGCTGAAATTGCTCAACGCAGGACTGGACATTGATCTGCTAAATGCAAAGGGCCCGCATCTGGCAAAAGATGCGGGCCCTTTTTCAGTCAAGCGTCTGGGATCTGCCCAGCTGCCACTTAAAGCTTAGAAGATTTCCAAGCCGCTCAGCTTCACCGTGCCGGTCACCGGCACAAGCTGGATCGTGATCTGGCCGTTATTTACGGTTATCGGAAAACTGGTGTTATACGCCGTGTTCGGGCCAACCTGAGACAGAATATCGAAGCCAGGATACACTGTCGTCCCATTGATCACAATGTTAAAAACCCGCTGTCCCCGCTGAGTTAGATAAACCTCAGCTAAATGAAGTCTAACTGTGAATGATCCATTCGGGACGCTGTATTGGTACTGCAACGTTCCGGTAGACCAACTCTCTTTCTGGTACAGCGCTTGATTGCTGGTGTTCAGGATTCCTGCGGTTGTAATCGTTCGGTTCCCCTGGTCGTCGCCCGACCAGTAATTCCCGTTCGAATCGGTCATCGCGGGGCCGCCTGTATTCACTCGGATCGCCGAGAATCCCACACCGGTTTGACTTACCGTGAAGGGACGTCCCCCGATCGTCAACTGGCCGCTCCGTGCACTGGTCGAACCGTTGGTACTTGCCGAAAATGAAACTGTTCCGGTGCCGCTTCCGGAACCCTGCGAAGTCGAGAGCCAGGATGAGTCGGAAGAAGCGGTCCAGGCGCAGCCCGCCGCCGCGATTACGTTCACGCTGCCACCGCCCCCGCCAGAGCCTAGGGAAGCCGAATTCGCGGATAGCGTGTAACTGCAACTAATCCCCGTTTCAATTACTGAGAAGCTTTGTCCAGCGATCGTCAGCGTACCGCTATAGGTGCCTGTGCTTCCATTCGTGGAAACCGCGAAGGTCACTGTCCCATTACCGTTGCCGCTTTGGCCGCCGGTGATGGAAACGAAGCTTGCATTGCTGGTAGCTGTCCAGCTGCAGTTCGACGTTACGCTCACACTTCCATTGCCGCCACCCGAACCGAAAGAAGCGCTACCCGGAGAAATAGAATAGGAGCACGGTACAGGTACCGGTGTAGGCGTGGGAGTGGGTGTAGGCACAGAAGCCGCGCCCGGAGCCATTGCGACCGCGATCGGATAGGATCCAACGCTCGGCACTGTCCCAACTACGGAGTCGCTTCCCGTATCAAGAATGGATAACGAGAAGCTGTATTCGTTCGTTACATAAGCGCGCGTTCCGCTTGCATTAAAAGTCACGCTGGTTGGCGTGGCGCCCACCCCCGGTGAAGAGGTAATTGTGTTCGAACCCGTGTTATTCACGGAGACCGACGCCGCGTTTCCGTTTGTAACATAAACCTTGCCGCCGTCTGGGCTAATTGCAATGGAGGTCGGAAATGACAGACCGCCCACCCTTGCCACTATCCCACCCGACGAGGCGTCGTGCACGGTCATGTCGCCGGAGTATTGGTTGCCAACGTACACATAGCGTCCGTTGGGGGTGACCGCGATTGCGCCCGGACCCGATCCCGCCGAGAAGCTGCTCAACACTGTCTTCGATCCGGTGTCGATCACGGAAACCGACCCCGACCACAAGTTCGCCACGAAAGCCCTTGTACCGTTGGGGCTAATGGCCACGGCGCTAGGACGGTAATCCACCGGCAAGGTCGCGACCACAGTCTTCGAAGCCGTATCGATAACCGACACCTGATTCGAACCCTGGTTTACAACATAAACCTGGGCACCATTTGGAGTAATCGCCAAGTGTACCGGAGAGGCTCCCACGCCAATGGTCGCGATCACGGAGTTATTCGCGGTGCTGATAGCGTAGACGGAATTCGCCGATTGCGCACACACATACACAGTCGAGCCATCCGGGGTGACAGCCAGGCCGCTGGCGCCAGGGACCCCAACGCTTCCAACAACATTATTATTAGCTGTGTTTACCACGGAGATGTTGTAACCGGAAACATTGGAAACATATGCATAGGGCTGCGCCATTAATACCGCCGAGCTAAGCAGAAGTAAGAGCGCTATCTTAGAAAACGTCATCTTGTTTGAAGGGATAAATTGGATCACGAGTTAGTAGGTCTTCCTTTGGGGATTTGCCCAAACACAGTTCGGGCAGAGGCTGTGTATAACAACCGTCAGTAGGACAAATTGATAGTGCTTACACGCCGATTACGACGTGAAAGAAAGTTACTTAAAACGAAAACGAAGGTTCATGGTACCAACCATATCGTCCTCGGTCAAGAAAAAAGTACTAATTTCCATAGTTTTTTCGTCATGTGTTTTTGATCTTACAAATCATCGTTTTCCGGTAACAACATGTGAGAAGTTGCGTCACAGGTGTGCACTATTTGCAATGGCTTACAGCCAATGCTTTCTAATGCTGCCCCAAAGGCCAAGCAGGAGATTGAGGGTGTTGAAGGAAGGTTTCCGGAGAGGGTATTCTCAGGGTCTACTGAAATTTGTAGTTTGTATTCGGAGGCGTCCCAACCTACCCGTGATTGTCATTGGGTGCCGGGGTTTGGCTCAAGGGAAGAGGATCGAACGATGGAAGGAAAGGAAGAATTATTTGCAGGGCTTCTGGGATTCTGGAAGGCAGTTTCGCCAGAGGCCGGCAGTAGCCGGCCTCGTGATCGAAACAAACAATAAAACTAGCTGCGGTATATGAAGCGGCGGGCACCGGCAATAAGGAACAGTCCACTTCCCAACAGCATCATGGAAGCGGGCTCGGGGACACCTGACGGGGCGGTTGGCTGGAACGATGCCACGGTCTGCGTACCCCCGTCGATCACGGCAGCATTTCCGGCCGTGAAACTTGTGGCGTCCGTGCTGATCACCAGAGTCAGCGACCGGTTGCCTGGAGCAACTTTCGCCGAAGGCGGAGCCGGCGTGAAATTGAAACCCACGGTCGTGTTTGACGCGTCACGGTCTCCCGTCGCAGGAGCGTTCGCGGAAGTTCCGTTGGTAAATCCGGCACCGAGAGATCCCCCGTCCAGGCGGAATGCCACTTGTGTCAGATAGCCCAGGAAGCTGGTATTGGCCTCGCGGGCAATCGCTGTAACGGAGTTAGCGCTATTCGACACCTGATAATAGAAATCAAGCGTTCCACTCGAATTCCGGAACACTGCTGAGAAAAGGTCTCCGCTGGTCGTCCCTGCCGTTGTCGAGAAGGAGTAAGGCGAGTCCAGGGTAGCCAGAAGGGTTCCTGCCGCGGCAAAGGTAGGCCCTAACAGCGGACTTCCCCCGCCCGCTGTTACCGGCGTGGTACCCGTAAGAAATGCGGCCTCGGATCTTGGGGCGAACATAAGCCCCGCCAGTAGGAGAGTGCCTGTGGCTGTCCGGGTCAAAATTGATTGTATCTGCATTGAATCCTCCTCCAAGGACGAACGCGCGCGGACAGCGATCACGGCTAGCCTAGGATTCAGTCTGCAAAAGAAAGAAAATTTTCGAGCCCCGGGATAGCATCCACGCTTGGGCAATGTTGAGCCTTTTAGGTGCAAGCCTTCAACATCCCCCCTGCGTCAATTGTGTGAGTTCCTCACACAAAATGCAAGCGGTATTTACGTGAGGGTCCGGGCTACTCCATGGACTAGGAATGGTACCGGGCAAACGCCCGCGCCTCCTCAAAGTCTCCCAGCCAGGGCTATCCCTCATAAGAAAGAGTGCTCGTGCGCTACGCTAAAGCCCTTCCAGAATACCCTTCGGCCGTCGCTAACTCATTGCACGGTAAAGCTTACCTGATTGGCCGTCTGCCCATCCACCGTCACCGTCGCCACCACGTAACCCGCACCCCGTAACGCCGCCGGAATCACAACATTTACCTGATCCAATCCCGCAAACCCGCCCTGCGCGCCTGCAAACGTCACCGTCCCAGCCATCGGACCCACCTGCGCCGTCACGTTCGCCAACGAACTCCGCCCTCGAATCCCGGTCCCATAGAGCGTCAAATAGGCCTGATCGCCACCCGACCCCAAATTCACCGGACCGGTCACCAACTGCGCCGCCCCCTGGCTCCCATCCGAATGCAGCAACGTCACAAACGCAGCCGGCAAACCCTGCCCTGTTTGCGACTTCGTATACAGCCCCGGAGCCACCGGCGTCATCTGCACCGTTCCGCTCGACGCCACGCTCCCATTCATCACCGTCACCGTCGCCACCCCGCTCGCCGTCCCCGCCGGTACCAGATAATTCACCTGCCCCGGCGATACATAGAACAACGGAGCCAGCCTCGACACTCCCGCGCTATCCTTCACCGACACCGAAGCCCCAGCCAACGCAGTCGGCAATGGCGTCGAACTCGCCGAAACCGCCGCAGCCGCCAGATTGGACCCAAACGCCGAAACAATGCTCTCCGGGGCGAAGCTATACCCGTAGTGCGCCGACGAAACGCTTGTCATTGATCCCGCCGCATGCGTAATCACCTGGGGACCCGGCGGGTACGGCGTACCACCCGGACTCAAGATCACCGGATCCCGCGGCGCCTGCGTGAAATCGAAGGCATCCGTCATGTCCAGTGCGGCATTGTCCCGCGCCGTCATCGGATTAATCCCAAACCGCTCCTCCACCACCCGCAGCCACGATTCAAACGAATACGTCTTGTGATCCACAAACCCCTGCCGCGCATACGGACTGATCACCAGCCCGGGCACCCGGATCCCCAACCCATACTGATCCACGGCCGGCGGAGGCACGTGGTCATAAAATCCGCCCCAGTTGTCCCAACTAATGAATATCGCCGAGCTTTTCCACTGGGGACTTTGCATCACCGCATTCACCACTGTGGTTACGTAATTCATCCCCACCGCCACCCCGCTCGGAGGATGCTCACTCAATGGTCCCGAGGGAATCACCCAGCTCACCTGTGGCAGCGTACCCTTCATCGCATCCACATAGAAATTTCCGGCATCCACCAGGCGCGCAAAGTTCGCGGGATTGTTCTTTACCGCCGGAAACGCGGGTAGCGGATTCCAGAAGGAATATTTGTCCGCCGCTTGAGTCTGTGTGTCTCCCTCCTCCGCCCCCGGCGAGGTTCCCGCCGCCACGTAGTACTTCCAATCCACCTTGCCGCTCGTCAGCAGCTCGGTAATCTCAGGAAAATTATAAGTGGTCGGCTCCTTTTGCTGAAACCCCGTGTACCCTCCACTTTGCCCGGCTAACATATATAAGTGCGCCGGCAGACTATACGACGCCACCGATTCAAACAGCCGGTCCTGCAGCACATACAGGTTCGCGTAATTCCAATAGTTCGAGATTTCACGCTGATCGTGCCATCCCATCACGTCCCGCGGATCCGTCCCCGGAGAACAGTTCGGAGCCGGTGGCGTGCACTTTACACCCGGCATGAAGTTCGCATAGGATTGCGCCAGAAACCCGTCCATCTTCCCTTGATTGATGTCGGCTTGGGCACTCGTCCACCCATGCGGACCTCCCCGGTTCACAACATTCGTATCGTGGAACAGCGGAACGCATGGCCCGCCCTTCGGATCCGGCAGGCACACTCCGTCAGGACGCCCCTCCGCGTTGGGATAATTCCCAAAATAGGCGTCGAAACTCCGGTTTTCCTGCATGATGAAGATGAAATGCTCAATTTTCTCGAGGCCCGGAGGCGCAATTAATGTGAGCGCTGTCTTCGCTTTCGGCGGGGCCAACAGAAACCAAAGTCCGATAGCAAACAGGGGTGCGGAACTTGCCAGGGCAATCCAGGGTCGCATGCCTCTAGCAACACCGGTTCAGCCTTGGAGTTGCTAGGTAGCAATCATGATCTCCGGAGCTCACGTCGTCCTGTACGGTAACGTATC
>JBBQUE010000144.1:0-6958 GCA_038212805.1 Bryobacterales bacterium
CATGTCTTCGAAGTTAGGAAAGGGATCGTTAAAGCCGGCGCGCGCAGGGGTTAAAGTGTGGCTGCGATAGAGCGCGGCATCCACCAGATTGCGCGGCCAGACGCCTTCGAAATAGGCATCCCAGAACTTGCGGCCGCGGTAGGCTTGCAGCCACTTCACTCCGGTTTCAGCGCCGCGGCGGCGTTCCACCATGCACTGGATGGTTTCGAGACCATGATAATCGTAGCTATCCACGCCGCCGTAGCAGACGCACAGGGCTTCGCGGACCGTAGCGCCCAAAGGCATTTCGACCGACGGGATGCGCCACGTGACCGGCAAGCTGGAGCCCGCCATCAATGGGAAGCCCATGCTGCGCGCGGTGTCGTACATTTCTTTCGCCCAGGCCCAGTTCCATGACAGGTGCTTGTCGTTGAACACTGGCACGGAGCGGCCGCTGGATTTGAACACGTCCACGATCTGCTTGAAAAACTGGTAGCGGGGATACTGTACCTGGCCTTTATCCGTCTTCGGATAATCGCCATGCTCGCCCACCAGGACCACGCCATCCACTGCCAGTTTGCCGGTTCCTTGGGTGAGCGCTTCGGCGATGGTGGGATAGATTTTCATGCCGGGAAAGCGCTGCGCGCGATCGCGGCTCAAGTCGTCCGCGCCTACCTGATCAACGTAGAGCGAAACCAGATCCATGGCGGGGTGGTGATGCGTGCCGTTCCAGCCATAGCCTTCAAGGAACCGGTCGACAATGTGTTGCGCGTGCGAATGTTTGCGGTAGACCGTGACCACCGCCGCGAGTTTGGGCCTGCCTGCTGCTGGCATTTATAATCTCCAGTGTAAAGTAAATTCTAATGCAAATCGTGTGGTCCGTACTAGCGGCCGCGGCATTTTTAAGCGCGCAGGTTCCGCAGCGCCCCTTCATATTCGATGGCCATGTGCATGCAGTAGACCGCGTGTTCTATCACGGCGGCGATATCGGGGAGCGGAAGGCCGATGGCCAGTGGGATCTTTCGCGGGCGCGCGAAGGCGGGCTGGGCGCGTTCTTCTTTTCAGTCTACGTGCCGGATGAATATTACCCGGCACGGTTAGAAACGAAGCAGGCGTTACGGGTGATGGACGCGGCGCTGACGCAAATTAGAAAGAACCGCGATCAGCTGGAGCTGGCGCTGAACGGCGCGGATATCGACCGGATCCGCAAGGCCGGAAAGATGGCGGCAGTGCTGGATTTTGAAGGCAGCTTCGATCTGGATGGCGATCTGGGCGTGCTGCGAACCATGTACCGGCTGGGTTTACGATCGGCACAGTTATCGGCCCATAACACGACTAGCAACTTCGCGGATTCGTGCTGCTCGCCCGCGAAATGGCACGGTATTAATGACCGTGGGCGGGCCTGGGTGCGCGAGATGAACCGGTTGGGGATGGTGATTAATGTGTCGCATTCCTCCGATGAAGCTATGGCGCAGACCATCGAATTAAGCACCGATCCGGTGGTGGCAACGCACCACGGGTTGCGTTCGTTCAATCCAATTCCGCGCAACATATCTGACGATTTGCTGAAGAAGCTGGCCGCGAAGGGGGGCGTGATCGGGTTCCAGATTGGGAATGAATTCCATAATCGAAAGCTGTTTGACTGGCGCACCGAACATGCGGGAAAGCCGTTCTGGGATACGGCGGAGATTCAGAAGCGCGGGGCCAGCATGACCCTGGAACAGGTTGACGCGATCGCGGGGCCGCAGTTCCCCATGCAGGGTTTCAAGGTCCCCGAGGAGCTGAAGTTTACCGTGGACGATTGGGTGGCGGTGGTGGATCGAGCGATTGAGTTGGTGGGCGAGGACCATGTGGCGCTGGGGACGGATTTCGATGGCGGGCCGACGCTATCGAAAGGGATGCGGGATGTGCGGGATCTGCCGATGATTACGGCTGCGATGCGGAGGCGGGGTTATTCGGAGGAGCGCATTGCGAAGTTCATGGGCGGGAATTTATTGCGCGTGTTCCGGCAGGTGGCACGGTAGGGGGGCGAGGACGTTGGTGTCGCAGAGAAGAATCACCTACCCCCGGTTTCCGTAGAAGCGTCGCCGGCTCATGGCTTCATCGGAGAGGACAACATACCGGAAAAAATCCTTAGGCGCCATGCACCTTGAGATATTTCGCGATCACGGCGCTTAGCGCTTGGTTCTCGCTTCGTTGCGCGGCGAGCTGGACACAAACACCGCCAATGGTTTGGGTGGCTGCATTTGGTTTTAGGCGTATGGTTTATGTGCGCGCCGGCGAGTTATCGCGTCGGCACCGAGATCGTAATATTGCGGTACTTCATGCCGCCGGTGTGATCGCCCTGGATGTAAAAAGGACCCGGTTCGGCTTCGTTGCTATCGAGTGCCCCGCCTGTGATACCTGCGATCTCCTGGTGATCGATCACGGTAGTTCCGTTGCGGACCACCGTGACGTTGCGCCCTACGAATGTGATGTCGAAACTCTCCCATTCGCCGGGCTTGCGCGGCATCTCCACACTGGTCGGAACGAAGCCATAGATCGCGCCCATGCGGTGGAAGGCGTCTTCCGAAGGCTCGTATTCCACCTGCACCTCATAACGTCCGCGCAGGTACAGGCCGCTGTTGCCGTGATCGGGACAGTTGAATTCCACATGCAGTTTGAAATCGTCAAACTTGCGCGTGGTCTGAAGATTCGCGCCCTTGGACTCGTTCAGCAGCACGCCATCCTTGGCCACCCAATGGTTCTGATTGGCCCGCGATGGCGCCCAGCCAGTCAGGTCTTTCCCGTTGAAGATCGGCTCCGGCGTGGTCCAATCCTTCGGCGGGTTGTGCTTCAGAGCGGGAGCTCGCGCGCCGGCCAGTTCGCCCGTCACCTTACCGTCACGCTTCTGAGCGCCAGTCAGGGCGTCGCCATTCGCGGTGAACTCCATCACGCTCGAACCCTGCGTCAGCACCAGATGCCCGTCTTGCAACTTTACGTCCTTCACCGGACCCACGCTGCCGGATCGCGGCTGCAGCCGGACCTTCATCTCGCCATTAGCATCCACCACTTCCAACCAACCCGGGTAGGTCGTGCTGGGGGTCTTTATCGTTAGATCCCAGCGTCCGAAAAACGGATTTCCGGCGCCCAGCAAGGGGAGCGCCACAGCAGCCAGCACAGCAAGTTTCAGCATGAAATTCCACCTATTTAGAAAACAAATCGATTACCGCATACCGCGTGAGCGAAGCCAACGTGAATTCGGTCGCTCCGCCCTCAACCGAATAATCCAGCAATTTGGCATCAGGCGCGCCGAAGACGGCCACTTCGTGCCTGGGGTATACGCCCAGCACCCGCACCCGCAGGCCTTCCACTGGCCGCTTTGCATAATCAATCAAATGCAACCGGACGCGCTCTCCATCTCCCGTCAGATGCCCCAACACCACTTCACTGCCATAGATGCGGAGCAACCGCTTCTCGTCGGTCAACTGGGACCGGATCTTGTGCGAGAGCAGGTTCGGATTCAGCGCCTCCGCTTTCGGATATTCGCGCGAACCGATCTTCACGTTCAGGTCCAGGTGCGGGTCGGGCGCGGTCAAAATGCGGAACAGCAGGTTGTAGCGGGACAGCAGATTCATCAACTCGCCAGTGACCGGAGCGCCATCGTCGACCAACCCAATGTTCGCCATGGTTGGCAGATCGGCCGGGGCCAGCTTTTTCAAAAAGGGCCACATGCCCGCCAGCTGGTCCAGACCTTTACCGTCCGATTTGATGATGGCATCCGCGCCGTACGCATAGGCTTCCACGGCCGCCAGGGAGGCCCCATCCCCCTGCACGTCGTAATACACCTGCTTCTTCTTCGTACGCTGAATGCGCCAGCCGTTGCCGTCCAGCCACGGACTCCGGCTGGCGGAAGCTTCGTTTATGCGGTACTGCACGCCGGGCGCGGGCAGTTTCTCCACCGCTTTAAGATCTACCTGCGCGGACGGGCACACCCGGTCTATCCCGCGCTTCGCGAGGGCCGTGGCGTCCTGATCCCAGACCAGGCATGGCAACAGCGCCGCCAGAAAAAGGGACATCATACTTCTAACTGCGTCAGGCGGATTTGATCCAAATCGTAGACTCCCAGGCCAAACCTGCCAGCCTGCGCAATGTGGCCAGGTTCGCGAATGAAGCGGTTGACGTTGGGGTCCAGGTCCCCGCCCTTCTGCTGGATGTTTTTCATGGACCGGTCCCAGACCGAGACCGCGCCTTCGGCCTTGCGCTTATCTTCAATCACGTCGATCAGCAGGCGGTCAAGAGCCACGGGGTCGGTGCCAAACACCAGTTGCTTGGGATAGAAATAGAACTTCGGGCTCTTGGCGAACGGGCCGCCGTGCCAGATGCCGCGCAATCCGTCCATGACGTTGAGCACGGTGCGCGATCGCAGAGGTTCCACCGACGCCAGCGTGCCGATGAACGAAAGCGTATTCGTCTTTTCGTGGTGATGAGAACGCGCCACGTTCGAAAAATTCCCGTAGGCGATGTTTTTCAAACAGCCGGTGACGCCCGCCGCTCCATGGTCTTTCATGTTTGGCACGTTCACTATTTTGGTGAAGCGATCCGCAACCAGGCGCACCAGATTAGAGCGCGTGTCGTCTTCACCGAAGAAATCGACTTCAACGTAGGTCTTGGGGTCGTACCCGATAATCGATCCACGCTGCTGCTCTACGCCATAAATGTTCACGCCGGCGGGCACTAAACGGTCATAGTGGACGCTCTGGAGCTGGTCCGGAAACCGCTCATAAATCCAAATCTGCTTCGCCTTGACACCCACGCCAATCAGGTTTTGCACAATGCCCGCCACCACTTCGGGCGTCGACATCACCTTGGGGGCACCGGAGCAATTGACTTTTATGCCCACCACGTCGGACGGCTCAAAGAAGCTGGCCCAGGCGTCCCGATCCTGATCCTGGCCAGTCAAAGCCTGCATGCCCTTCGAAAGCATGGCGCGCACGGTTGGCGCATCTACCTTGCCGGTTAGAGAGTCAATCGATTTCCCGGAACGAACCCGGATCGCGGTTCCCGGATAGCGTCCGGGCATGCCTGGCGGGTTCTGGGGGGTGTGATTACTGAACGTCCGGTAGATGGGATTCTCCACCAGGGTACTACCGAACACGGGTGCGGCGGCCGCGAGTTGGAGGAAGTTGCGCCGGTGCATATAACGTATCTTATCTTCATTTCGCCACAAATCGGAAACCCGGAAAGCGCGGGTTCCGTCGCATTGGGTTGGTATACTGGAGATCATTCCTCAGTCCATGAAGTACTTAAGCTTACTCATCTTCTCCTCGGCCTGGGCATCCGCCGCCGACTTTACCACCGGCCAGGCAGCCAGAATGGTGATCGGACAGACCACGTTTACCGCTCAATCCACGGGAACGGCTTCCGCTTCGCGACTAGGGGCCGTGGGGGGCATCGCTTACGCGAACGACACACTGTTTGTAGTAGATAGCAACCGCGTTCAGGCCACTCCGATCCAGAACCGCGTTCTGATTTACCGGAATATTTCCAGTTTCGCGCTGCGGCCTACCGACGATATTCGACAGGGCGGGCGCTGCCCGGTTTGTGCCGGACCCGACACGAAGCCGTCCGATGTGGTGGTGGGGCAGCCTGATTTTGTGACCACTTCCTCTGGCCTGACGGCGGCGGGATTCCGGACGCCGACGGCCATCGCCACCAACGGCCAGGTGCTGGTGGTGGCGGATACCGATAACAATCGAGTGCTCTTGTGGAAAACGATCCCGCAGGTGAACGGAACACCCGCCGACATTGTGCTGGGCCAAGTGGATTTCAAGACCGTGAAGCTGCCGGTGGCTGACAACAAATCGTTCCGGGGCCCGCAAGGCGCATGGATCCAAGGGTCGCGGCTTTTTGTCGCGGACACCCAGAACCACCGCGTGATGGTGTGGAACAGCATCCCCACAACGAACAATCAGCCCGCTGATTTCGTGTTGGGCCAACCCAATTTCACTACCGCTCCCGAGCAAAATCTGGTGAATGCCAAGGTGGATGCGAAGCCGACGAACATGCTGAACCCGGTGTCGGTAAACTCCGACGGCCAACGCTTGTTGGTGTCCGATCTGGGCCATCACAGGGTCCTGATCTGGAATTCGATTCCGACGCAAACCCAGCAACCGGCCGACGTTGAGGTTGGCCAGCCCGACCTTACCAGCGCCACCTCAAACAACGTGACTGTGATGTGCGCATCGATTGGGACCAATACGGCGAACCAGACCATTTACCCGGACCGTTGCGGTTCCACACTGAGCTTCCCCCGGTTCGCATTGTCCGACGGCCAGCGTCTTTTCGTCGCCGATGGCGGGAACGACCGGATACTGGTTTACAACACGATACCCACGCAGAACGGCCAAAAGGCGGACGTAATTCTGGGGCAGACCGATGAGTTTGTGGATATCGTTAGTGACAGCTCGGACACCTTCCGCCCCGACGCCAACATCACACGGTCCAGCCCGGACACCATCCGGACGCCGATGTCACTGGCATGGGATGGCATGAACCTGTTCGCGAGCGACCCCTACGACCGGCGGGTTCTGGTCTATACGCCCGGCGATGTTGTGTTGCCGATCAATTCCATCACCAATGCTTTTAGCCGCGCAGTGTTCGCGGTGGGCACGGTGGATTTGGCCGGCACGATTACAGTGGATAACACTGTCACCGTTACGATTCAGGGCAAGGACTATCTGTATAAGATCGTCAAGGACGACACCCTGACCATCGTGGTGAACAAACTTGTAGCGCTGATCAACGCCCCGCCTGGCGATTCTAACGTATTCGCGATTGCCAATCCCGGATTCCTGGAGATCGTGTTGTCGGCGAAAAAAGGGGGCGAGGATGGGAATGCCATTACGCTGGCGGTGAGCGCATCTGCCAGTGCGACCATTACAGCCACCGCTTCCGGCGCAACTTTAAACCGTGGACAGACCGCCGCGAAGGTTGCCCC
>JBBQUE010000145.1:0-6939 GCA_038212805.1 Bryobacterales bacterium
GTATTCAAATACTCCATGGACTCCCAAATCCCCATCAGGGAGCGCTGTTTCGGTGCGTACTGCCGGCGCTTTTGGAGGGCGAACTCGCGCGTCTGCAAGCCATGATTCAACCGGTAAAATTCATGCACGCCGGCGGGGGCGGAGTCGTCGAACTTGCGGAAGTCTTGCTCTTTCCGGTTCGGATCATAGCGGTCGGAGACGAAATCGTCCCATGCTTCCATCTGATTTGCGGCGGCCATTATGTTCAGAATACCGTTTTACATGGTCCAGCGCCAGAGGTTAACGCCTACGGTAAATCCAGCGCCGACAGCCGCGAACACCACCAGGTCGCCTTTTTTCAAAGATCCGGCTTCGACGGCGTCGCGGGTAGCCAGGGGAATGGTAGCCGCGGTGGTATTCCCATAACGGTCGATATTAATGATGACCTGTTCCGTGGTCAACCCCAGACGCTCGGCCGCGGCCATGATGATCCGCCGGTTCGCCTGGTGCGGGACGAACATGCTGATGTCCTTTGCCGTCAGGTGGTTACGCTCCAATAGTTCCCGGCTGGTCTCGTACATTTTGCGGACGGCGTACTTGAAAACCTGCTGGCCCTCCTGCTTTACAAAATGGAGGCCCTGCGCCACCGTTTCCTGGCTGGCAGGCATACGGCTGCCCCCGGCGGGTTGTTTCAGAAAATCGCCACCAGAACCATCAATTTCGTTGATGAAATCGATAAACCCTTCTTCCCCGTCGTTTGCCCGTTCCACCAGCATGGCCCCGGCGCCATCGCCAAATAGGATACACGTCGACCGGTCGGTATAGTCGATGATCCGCGACATGGTGTCGGCCCCAATCACCAGGACCTTCGTGTGCATTCCGGCGGAAACCAGATGAGCCGCGGTAGTGAGTCCGTAAATGAAACCCGAGCATGCCGCCACCAGATCGAAACCCCACGCGCCCTTGGCTCCAATGCGATGTTGCACCAGACAGGCCGTGGCCGGAAAAAGCATGTCCGGGGTAACCGTGCAAACGATGATGGCATTCAGGTCCGATGCGGGGATGCCCCGTTGTGCCAGCGCAGCGCGGGCTGCCTCCACGGCCATGTCGGATGTGGCCATGCTGGCATCCGCAATGTGCCTCTCGTGGATGCCGGTCCGATCCACAATCCACTGGTCGTTGGTGTCCACCAGTTTCTCCAGATCCTGATTGGTTAATATGTGCGGCGGACTGTAACAGCCCAGTGCCGTAATCTTGGCTTTGTACAAAATTCCTCCGGGAATGAACCTATGATTACATCATGTTTGGATGGGGGCAACGCCGCGCGCCAGTACCGGAATCCGGGTCCGATGCCTTATGCTCGTAAGGAGAGTGAGATCCGAGACCGGCCCGCCGGACGCCGCGGCACACATATTCCGTACTGTTTGGGCGGCCGTCTGCCAGCAGGCTAGTCCTCAGCGGACGGTCGAGGTGGAATATCGCAGCTTCGCGAGTGCCAAGAGTTCTATTCGGCTGAACGGTGGGCTCCTGCAAGTCCAGATATCGGATGTCCTCGAAAACGCTCCGGAAGCAGTGCTGGTAGCGCTGGCCCATATCCTGATTGCGAAGCTGTATCGCACGGCGGTTCCTGCAAATCAACTCCGGTACTACCGGCAGTATTTGCGCAATCCGCATGTGGCACGTAAGTTGCAATCCATCCGGAAAATGCGTGGACGTAAACTGATGGGGCCCGCTGCCGGGCGCTATTACGATCTGGCGAAGATCTTTGACGAACTGAATGTCAGGTACTTTTTCGGCTTGATGGCCCAACCGGATCTCGGCTGGAGTTTGCGGAGCTCACGCTCTACACTTGGACATTACGATCCGTCCCTAAATACCATTGTTATCAGTAAGTTACTGGACCATAGCGCGATCCCGCAATTAGCCGTCGATTACGTGATGTTCCACGAAATGCTGCATTTGCGATACCCGGTAGAATTCCGGGGAGCAAGGCGATGCATTCACACCGCCACTTTCAAGGAGGCAGAGCGCCAGTTTGAGGGATACCAGAAGGCGCGCGATTTATTGAAAGCTTTGCCTCGAAGCTAAGACTCAGTTCCGGTCCGCCGCGTGTGAAAGCGGCGTGACGGCTTGAAACATTGCATCCAGGGGGCTCAGCAGGTCTGCGGCCTTCAGGCGGCCTGCGGGGAAACCGCCCAAATTGACAAGTAGATGGGCGCGAAACATGGCTCCGTAGAAGGTAATGCGCACACGCCAGATCTCATCGGCCATTTCCGGCCGGTCCACGCCGGAATGAACTAGCATCAAATCAGCGATTCGCGCCAGCCGGTGAAAATCGCCGGCAAGTTGGCGGAGGTACATGCGCAGGACACCCGTACGCTCCTTGCGTAAGCGCCTGGAAATACCAGGAGCGTAACCGGGTTGCGCTGCGAGGAAGGAGTAGTCGTTTTCACGCAGCAACCGCAGCATGGGCCGATATTCATTCCGGTCAAACGATTCCAGCCAGGCAAGATCGCTTGTACGGAGGTCTCTTCTTGGCGAAAGCCGCCAGATGAGCAGGCCCAAGGAACCGCCTGCGAGGGCAAGCGCGAAAACGGCGAACGTCAAGGTTGTCAAGCTTAGTCACCTCCTACAGTAACGGGAATAGAATATCGAAACTGAGAGACAAATGCAAATGAATAACGGTTCCTTTGTTTTCAAATACCGTAATTATCCGCCGGATTAGTCCCGCACACGCAAAAGCGTGGCGTTGATCGCCTTCAGTTGTCCCAGTATCCTTTCATGGTCTTCCAACTTCCATTGGTGGCCCACAATTATCGGCTTGACCTCTCCACTTTTGCGCAAAAAAACCGCCCAGAACAAGAGGCACGCCGTTGACCCCCAGAAAGCCGCCAAATCGGCCAAAGCCCATTTAGAACCGCTGTTGGCGAGCAAGAGGGCGATAACACGGCACGTGAAATACACGCTATACCCCACGGAGTAGTAAATGACGTTGCGGTTGAGGGGGATTGGGAAATACGCCAAAAATGCCGTGATCAGCACGACGAACACCAGCAGGCTGGAAACAATGGTGCGTTCAAATGTGAAAAATGCGCCCAAAATTGTTGTCGGCGTGCGCTGTACCTCCACTAACAATAAGGAGATAGCAATCGCCGCCGCCAATGACCAGCGGATGTAGCGGCGTCCTACCGTGGCAATGCCCGTCAAGTCGCGTAACACCACGGCATAGAGCTCCAAAAGCACCAGCGCGTAAAAGCACACGATCACGCCTTCCGTAATTAGGTATAGGTAGGCATACGTTTCGGTACCCCGTCCAACAAGCGGCACCCCCAACTGCATTGTCTGCGCGACCAAATATGCGAAGAAATAAGGATAGACTTGTCGCAAGCCCGAAACATGCATCCGGATGAGTACTCCCACGAGGGCAAGTACCTGGACTAGAAATAAGATGAGGTCTTGCGATGGGAAACCTGTCATTGGCTGCACTCGCTTATGCCGAAGTGTACCATCAGGTTTCCCCCGCGGGAAAATTGAGTTTTACCGGTTAGGCCGGGTGGCAGGGCACGGCAAGCATCGCGGGAACCAAATGTCTGCTCCGGCGCTGGCAGCCATTCCGAGAGCCAAGGTGGCGACAGCGATCATCTTACGAATCATGGTTAGGTCTCCTCACTGACGTGAAAACTGAGTACTCGCCTAGGTTACTCGGATTACTTTTCGACTTTTAGAATGGCCGATAAGATTTCGCAAACCAGAACATTTAACAAGCGGATGTTGACATCTGCCGAAGTTTTGGAAGAAGCTGTTGAGAATAGGGGCGCTTTGCTACAGATGAACCGATTCAGAGCGCTTGACCGCTCAGCGTTTTCCGATCTCTGGCGGAACACCTTGGCCCAAATTCCAACCGTCTTTGGCCGCCTGGTTTATTTGTCTTCGGTAAGGAACTTGAATTCAGGCCGGTACGAACACCATGGACTTACCCTGCTATTCGGAGAGGAAGAGGCTAACAAGGCACTGAAGAAAAGTCATGCGCAGTCGTTTTCGGAGTGGCTGGAGTTTGATCTGGAACAACAAAAGGCCGATCTCGACCTGTACCTTTCGGCGCTACCGGAGGACAAGAAAACAGTCCTGGAGGCGTGGGTCCGTATGGCACCTTACAAAAACCTCCTTCCCACGTCAGTCAGGCCCCCTGAGCGGAAGCTGTACTTGGCCGACCTGAATGCGATTCTGGAAGTTTTCAGGAACGAATACGCCGTTTCCGGCCTTGATCCAGACGCATAGCCACCCCAGTCACCTGACCGACCAGATCGATTTCATCCGGGTAAGAGAAAACTTCCGGGGCACACCCGGACGCGGGATGAGGTTCCAAGATGAGCTGCTTCCCAGTCTGGTGGCACCAGCCACAAATCCAACCCTGCCGGTGCTCAAAGAAATAGATCGGGCGGTCGAACTCGCTGGTCCAACCCGAGTTCACGATTTTCCGGCGCGTCTCATCAATCACCAGGAAGCAACCCGGTTGCAGCAAAGGATACATAAACCAGTCGTCGGTGCCCAGGTAGGCGTATCGATGATCCCTTAAGTCCAATCCTTCCAGAAACATCAGCGGCAGCCTGCCCCATTTCTGGATCATCCTGCTCAGGTAAGTCGTCTTCTTGATGTCGATCCCGGGATCCAGGGAAACTGGCAGGAGAACCTCTCCGTCCGCGGTGCTGGAGAAACCGATAGCATGCGTACGGGAAACGTCGGCAAAGGTGGAATCGGACGGAAGGGACGCTAAATTGATGCCGTACCACTCCAGAACTTCATAAAAATGCAGGCGATAAATGGCGCACAGCGAATACAGCTTGTACAAGGTAGGCACCAGGCCTCGGTTTTCAATTTCCGAAATCCGGTTGATCAACACCGTAAATTCGTCATTGCCATGCTTTTCGGCGATACGCTGGCTGGCCTGCTCCACATCCCGGACACGCAAATTCAGGCGTTCGCGCGTCCGGCGAAGCTTTTGCCCCGCATCCTCCATGGTGTTATGCTCCCCTAAGTGGCTCTTAAGAGCAGCTTTCGCGTCCAGCATTTGATTCGGGAGTATTCCTTCTGGCATCCAAATTATAGCCAGGAGAAAGCGGAAAGATCAAGGCGCAAACGGGAATCTGTTCGGTTTCCAGAACAGAGAAATTTTTAAAACATGGTTTTACGTATCATTGTGGGCGTCTCCGGTGCGAGCGGATCTATCTATGGATTCAGGCTCCTTGAAAAGCTACGCCTCTACGAGGGAGTGGAAACTCACCTGATCTTGACCCGGGCAGCCGAGCGCACCGCGCATCTCGAAATGCAACGTAGCGCCGCGGAGTTCCGGGCTTTGGCCGACCACTGTTATCCGCTCGAAGACATCGGAAGCCGGCTGGCCAGCGGATCCTTCATCACTCACGGCATGGTTATCGCGCCCTGTTCCATCCAAAGCATGTCTGCCATTGCCACTGGTCTCAGCTCGAACCTGCTGGTGCGCGCCGCGGATGTGTGTCTGAAGGAACGGCGCAAGTTAGTTCTGATGGTTCGCGAAACCCCTTTTCACCTCGGACATTTACGCAATATGGTGGCTTTAACGGAAATGGGCGCTATCATTGCGCCGCCAATTCCGGGCTTTTATCACAATCCCCAAAGCGTGCTGGACCTGGTGGATCACAGCGTCGACCGCATTTTGGATTTGTTCGGCCTGCCCCCGGCGGGTGCCCGGCGTTGGGATGGCCGCAAAGCTGTTGCGGAAGAAGGCGTTACGGAATGAAGGGTGTTCCAACCGCAGGTTTCCAGGGCGAACTGGGCGCGTTCAGCCAGCAGGCGGCCCGGCAATTCCTGGGGGAGGATGTGCTCGTAGTGCCTTTCCAGAGGTTTGATCAGGTGTTTGAAGCCGTCGCTTCGGGCCAGACCGATTTTGCCGTGATCCCGATGGAGAACACCTTGCATGGCTCAGTTCACGAAAATTACGACCACCTCCTTAATAACGACCTGAAAATACGCGCGGAGACTAACGTGCGAATCGTGCATAACTTGATCGCGGCTCCGGGCGTAAAGTTCAAGGACGTGCGCCGCGTATTTTCCCATCCGGTGGCGCTGGCGCAATGCCTTGATTTCTTTGCCCGTAACCCCGCTATCGAAAAAACGCCGTTTTATGACACTGCGGGTAGCGTGCGTATGCTCATGAACGAGAATTTGACCGATGCCGCTGCGATTGCTTCAAGTGTGGCTGCCGACATCTATCAGGGCCGGATTCTGAAGCGATCCATCGAAGACGACAGGCGGAATTTTACCCGGTTTTTTTTATTGCACGGGGCCACGGCCAAGTTCCCTGCCTACGCCGAGGGAAAATCATGGAAAACGTCGCTGGTTTTTACTACCCGCAATACCCCGGGCACCCTCTTCCGGTGTATCGGCGCATTTGCCCTTCGTGACGTCAGCTTGATCAAAATCGAATCCCGTCCGCTGCGAGGCAGACCATGGGAGTACCTTTTCTACCTCGACTTGAATGGCAGGGAAGATGAGCCCCGGGTGCAGAATGCCCTCGGGCACCTCCGCGAACTGACGGATTTCATGCGCGTACTAGGCTGTTATCCCCAAGCCGGCTGACGAAATTCCGGGAACGCTCCACCGCCGTTGCCACGTCATATACAATAGCAATAGGATTGTCGTCTCAGAGCCCCCTATGAATCGTCGCTTGAAGATCGTCGTGGTTTCGTCCTCCACCTGTCTGGTGCTCCTCCTTTTATTAGGAGCGGTACATGGCCGGAGCGCGTCTCCGGAAGACACCTACCGCCACTTGGCTGTATATACCGAGGTTCTCTCGCGCATAAAAAGCGATTATGTGGAAGAGCCGGACATGAAGAGCGTTACCTTAGGTGCCGTCAACGGTCTTCTGGAATCCATCGACCCTTACGCAAGCTACCTGAATTCGGACCAATATAAGCAGTACTT
>JBBQUE010000146.1:0-6932 GCA_038212805.1 Bryobacterales bacterium
TCCACCGGACCGGGAATATTTGCCAGCACCGACTTCCAGTCTCTTGACGAAGCCCGGAACGTGGTGGCGCGCTACAAGAAATACTACCGGACGAATACCGTGAAATCGTACGTGGTGGGTAACCGCAAGCAACGGGAGTGGATGGTGATGGCATCGAAGGAAAACGGCATCATGCCGACCACCGAGGGTGCGCTGGATCTGAAGCTAGACCTCACCCATGCCATCGACGGCTTTAGCGGGAATGAGCATTCGCTGCCCATCGTGCCGCTCTATAAGGACGTGGTGGAGACGTTCGCGAAATCCGGGATCTTCTACACCCCCACGCTACTGGTGGCCTATGGCGGTCCGTGGGCTGAGAACTACTTCTACGAAACCACCGAGGTACATGACGATCCCAAACTCCGGCGCTTTATCCCGCACAACCTGCTGGATCAAAAGTCGCAGCGCCGTCCCTGGTTCCGGAAAGAGGAGCACGTGTTTCCGAAACTCGCGGCATCGGCCGCCAAGATCGTGCGGGATGGCGGCAAGGTAACCATCGGCGGGCATGGGCAGATCCAGGGGATTCAGTGCCACTGGGAGATGTGGGCGCTGCAAAGCGGTGGCCTGACAAACTTCGAAGTGCTGCGCGCGGCCACCTTGCATGGCGCGGAAGCCATTGGATACGCTCAGGATCTGGGCAGCATTGAGGTGGGCAAGCTGGCGGATCTGGTGGTGCTGAACAAAGATCCGCTGGCGGACATTCGTAATACCACCAGCATCCGCTACGTGATGAAGAACGGGGCGCTGTACGAAGGCGATACCCTGAATGAGATCTGGCCCAAGCAGAAACCGCTTCCGGAACAATGGTGGTGGAAGGAAGCCCCCGGGAAATAGCCCATGGCCACCCGCACCTTCGAATTTGAATACTGGGACGTCTTCACCCGCACGCCGCTGAAAGGGAATCCCCTATGCGTTTTTCTGGGCGCGCGGGGGCTTTCTGATGCGGAGATGCTGGCCATGGCACGGGAAACGAATCTGTCTGAGACTACCTTCGTACTCCCCGGAAACCACGTTCGCATCTGGACCCCAGTGGAGGAATACCCCTTCGCCGGCCACCCTACACTGGGGACGGCGATGGCGCTCCGCAAGCCCGGAATGGCACGGATCGTGTTGGAAGAGAAGATCGGGCCGGTACCCGTCCGGTTTGAAGAACAGGCCGGTGGCTTCGTTTATGGGGAAATGACCCAGACCGATCCGGTATTCGCCGAAGCGCATCCGCCGGCCGCCATTGCCCGGCTGTTAAACGTAACGGTGGCGGATTTCGTGCCGGGATTGCCGATCGTTGACGTCAGCACCGGCCGGCCGAACCTGATCGTGCTGTTCAAGTCTTTGAAAACGGTAAAATCGCTGAACCCGGATTGGAACCAGATCCGGGATTATTTCGGCGCAAACCAGCGCGGTTTTTACTTCCTGACCCCGGAAACCGATTCGCCAGCCGCGAAATTTCACGCCCGCAAACTGACCAGCCGCACGGAAGACCCCGTAACCGGTTCCGCCGCCGGGTGCGCCGTCGCGTTCCTGGTGAAGTACGGACTGGCCAAACCCGGTGAGCGCTTCGTGATCGAACAGGGCGGGGAAGTCCAGCGCGCCGGAGAATTGTACGTTGCGGCCCGGCGGGAAGGCGAACGGATTACTGGGGTTACGGTGGGAGGCTATTGCGTCCGGGTGATGCAAGGCAAACTCTGCCTGTAACTTGACTCGGTTCGCTAACGCCTCCATACTACAGAGTTCCACCATTCACAGACCACGCGGGGATTATAAGTTGAGCTTATTTGGCAAGCAGGTGTTTTCCGGGACGGCGATCTGCCTGACCTTCCTTGGCGTCGCTAGCCTTGGCAGCTGCGGCGTCAACAAGTCGGCCGACAAATCCGACAAAAAACGCGGCGATATGGCCGTGCCGGTAACCGCCACCACCGTGATCGAAAAAAGCGTCCCGATAGAGATTCAGGTGATCGGAAACGTGGAGGCCTATTCCACGGTGACGATGAAAGCACAGATCAGCGGTGAGCTCACGAAGGTATTCATTCAGGAAGGGGACTTCGTCAAGAAAGGCCAGTTGCTTTTCGGCATTGACCCACGCACCTACGACGCCCAAATGAAGCAGGTGGAAGCCAACCTGGCGCGCGATACTGCGATGCTGGGGCAGGCGCGCGCGAACGAGGCCCGGGATACGGCGCAAATGCAGTACGCCAAAGCGCAGTCCGACCGGTATGCGAAGTTGTTCCAGGAAGGGGTGATGTCACGGGAGCAGACGGAGCAGGTCCGTACGGCTGCCGACGCGGCGGGGCAATCGGTGGCGGCGGATAAGGCGGCTATTGAAAGCGCCCAGGCTCAGATGGCGGCTACGCGGGCGGCCATTGATAACGTGAAAGTGATGCTGAGTTTCACGCAGATGCGCTCGCCCATTGATGGCCGGACCGGCAACCTGATGGTGAAGCAAGGCAATATTGTAACCGCGAACGCCACCGACATGATGACCATCACGCAGGTGCAGCCCATTTATGCCACGTTCTCGGTTCCGGAATCGTACCTGGATCAGATCAAAGGCTTCATGGCGCAGGCCAAGCTGCCGGTAATTGCCACGCCGCAGGATAACGAAGCCGCGGTGGAAACCGGGGTGTTGACGTTCATCGACAACACTGTGGACTCGAACACCGGGACCATCAAAATGAAGGGCACCTTCGCCAATGCGGATCGTAAATTGTGGCCGGGGCAGTTCGTCCGGGTTATTCTGCGCCTTACCACCCAAGCCAACGCTCTGGTGCTGCCGAACCAGGCGGTTCAGACCGGGCAGGATGGCCAATTCGTTTACGTGATCAAGCCGGATAGGACCGTGGAGTTTCGTCCCGTTACCACCGGCGCCCGCGTTGACCAGCAGTTGGTGGTGCAAAAAGGTTTGCAAGCGGGCGAATCGGTGGTGCTGGAAGGCCAGTTGCGGCTCTCGCCGGGTAGCCGGGTTTCCTTGCCCGGAGAACGGCAGCAGCGTCCGGGCGGCAAGAGCGGAAAGAAGAAAAAAGCCTGACGCCGGGGAGCACTGTGAACATTTCCGAAATCTTTATTCGCAAGCCGATTGCCACCAGCCTTCTGATGTTGGCGATCGCTTTGTTTGGCGTGGTGGCCTACCGGGCGCTGCCGGTCAGCGATCTGCCCAACGTGGATTTTCCCACCCTGGTAGTGGGCGCAAGCCTCCCGGGCGCGAATCCCAACACCATGGCTTCCGCCGTCGCGACGCCTTTGGAACGCCAGTTCACGTCTATAGCGGGCCTGGATTCCATGACTTCGGTGAGTTCCATGGGCAGCACCTCCATCACGCTACAGTTTGATCTGGCCCGCGGAATCGATAGCGCGGCCGTGGACGTCCAAACTAAAATCGCCGAAGCCTTACCCCTGCTTCCGGCGGGAATGCCCGCGCCGCCGTCGTTCCGCAAATACAACCCGGCCGATTCGCCGGTGATGTTCATGGGCCTGACGTCGGAAACGTTAGGGCTCTCTCAGATTGATGAATACGCCGAATCGCGGATAGCGCAACGCATCTCCATGGTGGATGGCGTGGCGCAGGTAAGCGTCATGGGCGCTCAGAAATACGCGGTGCGCATCCAGTTGGATCCGGACTCGCTGGCGGCCAAGCAGGTGGGCATCAACGAGGTTTCGGCGGCGGTACAAAACTGGAACGTCAACATCCCCACGGGGTCGTTATTCGGCCCCAGTCGCGTCTATAACGTGCAAGCCAACGGCCAGTTGATGAACGCCGAGGCGTTCCGCCCGCTGGTGGTGGCCTGGCGCCACGGCACGCCGATCCGCCTGGATCAGGTGGCGAAGGTGATAGACAGCGTGGAGGACGACAAGAGCGCGTCCTGGATCTATCAGCGCGGCAAGGGTCTGCGGGCCATCAACCTGATGATGATGAAGCAGCCCGGCAGCAACACCATTGATGTGGTGGACGGAATCCGCAAGCTGCTGCCGGTGTTCCAGTCGCAACTGCCTCCCAGCGTGAACCTGGAGATCCGCGGCGACCGGTCGCAGCAGATCCGTGAAGCCTTCAACGACATTCAATTCACCATGGCCCTGACGCTGGGCCTGGTGATCATGGTGATTTTCCTGTTCCTGCGGAACGTCTCCGCCACGTTCATCCCCAGCCTGGCGTTGCCGTTCTCGATTCTGGGTACGTTCACCGTCATGTACGTGCTGAATTACAGCCTGAATAACCTGTCGATGATGGCTTTGATTTTGTCGGTAGGCTTTGTGGTGGACGACGCCATCGTGATGCTGGAGAACATCTTCCGCCACATGGAGCGCGGCGAGGCCCCGCTTGAAGCATCGTACCGGGGATCGCGCGAGATCGGATTCACTATTATCTCCATGACCATTTCGCTGGCCGCGGTGTTTATCCCGATCCTGTTCATGGGTGGGATTCTGGGCCGGCTGTTCAAGGAATTCGCGGTTACCATCTGTACGGCGATTATCATTTCGGGCCTGGTGTCGGTCACGTTGACGCCCATGCTTTGCAGCCGCTTCCTGCGGGTTCCGCAGGGGACCAAGAGTAGGTTTTACCGGGTCACGGAACGCGCTTTTCAATGGATGCTGGGCGGCTATGCGCACAGCCTGAAATGGGTGATGCATCACCGGCCGGTTATGGCCGTGGTGTTCTTTGTGGTGCTTGGATCCACCGTCTATATGTACGACAAGGTGCCCAAAGGCTTCATTCCCGATACCGATCAGGATCGTATTTCGATGACGGCGGAGGCCATCCAGGGAACTTCGTACTACAAAATGCTGGAGTATAAGGAGATGGTCACCGCGCGGCTTTTGAAGGATCCGGATGTGGAGACATTCTTTGCCAGCATCGGCGGGTACCGCACTACGGGTGGCAATCAGGCTTCCTTCGACATGCAACTGAAGCCGCGCAGGCAGCGGAAACAATCGGCGATGGAGATAATGGCCAGAATGCGGCCGCAGTACATGGGCTTTCCAGGCTTCCGGACCTTTCTGAGCGTGCCGCCCTCTATCCGCATTGGAGGCCGCATGTCCAAGAGCGCCTATGAATTTACCGTCCAGGCGACGGACACGCATGAGTTATATAAACAATCGGCACGCCTCGAAAAGGAATTGGCGAACGTTCCGGAAATCCAGGACGTTACCTCCGATCTGCAGATCAAGAATCCGCGCATCAACCTGGAGATCGACCGCGACAAAACGGCTGCACTGCAGTTGAACGTCGCCCAGATTGAAGGGGCGCTCTACAATGCGTATGGGCCCAGTTGGGTCTCAACCATCTATTCCCCGATCAGCCAATACCGGGTGCTGATGGAACTGGACCCCAAGTACCAGACCTTCGCCGACTACCTGTCGAAGATCTATTTCAAACCTCCAGACGGCGCGCTGGTGCCGCTGGAATCCATCACCCGGCAGCGCCTGGATGCCGGCCCCATGAGCATCAACCATTCCGGCCAGTTGCCATCAGTCACCGTCTCCTTCAATCTGAAGCCCGGGGTTGCGTTGGGCGACGCGGTGGCTGCCATTCAGGACGTTGCGGACCACACGCTGCCAACCACCGTGACCACCAGTTTCCAGGGGGCGGCCAAGGCGTTTCAGAGCTCGCTTAAGAACCTGGGACTGCTGCTGATGATCGCCATCGCGGTGGTATACATCGTGCTCGGGGTGCTGTATGAAAGCTACATCCACCCGCTCACGATTCTTTCCGGACTGCCTTCGGCGGGCCTGGGCGCGCTGCTGACGCTGACCATTTTCCATGAGGATCTGAATATCTATTCCTTCGTGGGCTTGATCATGCTGGTGGGTATCGTGAAGAAAAACGCCATCATGCAGATCGATTTCGCGCTGGAGGCCGAACGGACTGAGAACAAGTCGCCGGCCGACGCCATGTATGAAGGCTGCCTGATCCGCTTCCGCCCCATCATGATGACCTCCATGGCGGCTCTGCTGGGGTCGGTGCCCATTGCCATGGGATACGGTTCGGGTGGCGAGGCACGGCGGCCCCTGGGTCTGGCGGTAGTGGGCGGATTGATCTTCTCGCAGTTGATCACGCTGTATCTCACGCCCGTGGTTTACACCTATATGGCATGGATCAACGACCGTTGGCAGACCAGTAAGAGCAGGACCGCCCCCATGCCGTTGCCGGTAGCGGCGGGGGATTAGGCAACAGCATGAATTTTTCCGAAGCATTTATTAAACGCCCCATCGCCACCAGCCTGATGATGCTTGCCATCGCCCTGTTCGGCATGGTGGCGTATCAACAGCTGCCGGTCAGCGATCTTCCGAATGTGGATTTTCCCACGCTGCTGGTTACGGCCAGCTTGCCGGGAGCCAGCCCGGAGACCATGGCGTCGGCCGTGGCCACGCCGCTTGAAAATCAGTTCTCAACCATCGCGGGCGTGGAATCCATGACGTCGATCAACTCCTTGGGCTCAACCCAAGTCACGTTGGAATTCGATCTCACCCGCAATCTGGACGGGGCCGCGGTGGACGTTCAGGCCGCCATCACGCAGGCGTCGCGTCTGCTGCCGCAGGGCATGCCGACGCCCCCCACGTTTACCAAGGTGAACCCCGCCGATCAGCCCATTCTTTATCTGGCGCTGACCTCCAAAACCGTGCCGCTCTGGACGCTGGATGAGTATGCGGAAACCCGTATCGCCCAGCGCATTTCCATGGTCAGCGGCGTCGCCCAGGTGCAGGTGCTGGGCGCGCAGAAGTACGCGGTGCACGTGCAGATGGATCCGCACGCCATGGCCGCTAAGCAAGTGGGCATCAATGAAGTAGAGAACTCCCTGCGCGCCTGGAACGTCAATCTGCCCACCGGTAGCATCATTGGTCCGCAGCGCGCTTTCACGCTGCAAGCTTCGGGACAGCTCACCAGCGCGGCGCAGTATAGGCCG
>JBBQUE010000147.1:0-6895 GCA_038212805.1 Bryobacterales bacterium
AACGGCCAGCATCCGGTCGTGCCGGTGGGCCGCCTCGGTTACCGAGTGGATCAACATCCGGAAAACCATCCCCGCGATCAGCAGCACCAGCAGAAGACCCACCACGCCTCCCTCCGCGGTGAGCTGCAGGTAATCGTTGTGGGAATAGATAATGGCGTGATTCAGATCGGATGTTTGATAGCGCAAGAACGCCGCCCGGAATGCGCCTAGCCCCACCCCGAAAACCGGGTAGTCCCTGATCATCGAAAGGGTATCTTTCCACATACCTAGCCGCAGATGATCGTTAAACGCATTGGGCGAATCAGCCGCCCCCGCCATGCGCGTTACCAATCTGGCTGGCGCCAGGGCTAATACGCCTATCCCGGCCGCCAGCATAAGGCCACCTCCAATGCCCACTCTTGCCGCCACACCCCATCTGCGCGGCAGCAGCAAAATTCCGCACAGCGCCAACGATCCTAAAGCCGTCAGCAGGCCCACCCGCGAGACAGAATTCGCAATCGCCAGCACAATTAACCCGGTCAGCAGCGCCCCCACGCCCGCGATCACCCCGCTTTTGGACCGCGCCATTCCTTGAGACGACCGCCATCGCGAAATATGCAGCGCGCTCAGCATGAACGCGAAGGGCAGACACATTTCCAGATACGCCGCGAAATGATTCGGATTGATCAGCGTGCCGTGCGCCCGCTCCAGCGCCGGGTTCGATAAATACTGAATCACTCCAATCAACGATTCAGCGGCCGCCACCGCCAGCAGGCAAAACACCAGCCCCCAGTTTTTCAACTGTTGATAGAGCTTTGAAACCGTCAGGAACACCAGAAAATAACCGCATAGACGCACCAGTTGTTCCCATCCCAACGCAGGCTGAACGTTAATCGAAGCCCAAGCCGGCCCATGGCCCAGGTTTTGCACCGCACGCGCCAGTTCGGCTTTCGTGGGGGATAGTATCCCTACTAGAAACAAGGGGAGCGGCAGCATTTGAAGCAACGCTAACCCGCTGGCAATCCAGAACAATTGCGAGAGTTTTTTCTCGCCTGGATGCAGCGGGCTGGCGCGTTCCGCGAAAAACCAGACGGTTGCCGTGAGCGCGGCTAAGGCCAACCACAGGTACCAATGCGAATCGCCCAGCGAATACCATCCCAAACTCAGGCAAAGAAAAGCGGTAAACAGCACCTGGACGGCTTGCGGGCTCTTGAAAAGTTTGGACACAAAGTGCATATCGGATCAGTACGGAAGTATTTCCCTCCGAGACTGCTTCAATGTATCATTGCCGGGTAAAATACAAAGTGATTATGGAAATTGCATTACTGTTTTGCCGTTTGCTCATTGGCGCTGTCTTCGCCACGGCGGGAGTCGCGAAATTAGCGGATCCCGAAGGCTCCCGGGAAGCCCTGAAGAATTTCGGTCTTCCCAAGGTGATGGCTGGCATCGGCGCCCCGCTCTTGCCGCTGCTGGAACTCGCCATAGCCATCGCCCTGCTGCCCTTGTCCTGGGCGGTGTGGGGTGCGTGGGGCGCCTTGGCCCTTCTGCTGATCTTCATCGCCGCCATGGGATTGTCCCTGGCGCGTGGACAAGCCCCCGATTGCCACTGCTTCGGACAGCTTCATTCCGAACCGGTGAGCGCCAAAACCATTGTCCGCAACATCCTGCTGGCCGCGTGCGCCGGGGCCGTGGTTTGGCTGGGCCCGGGAGTCAGCGCGTTCGCCTGGACCGCTCAATTATCCACCGCCGAAGTAGCCATCTTCGTCGTCGTCCTCGGAATGCTGGCCCTGATGAGCCTCCAGAGCGGTGTCATGTTCCAGATGATGCGCCAGAACGGCCGTATGCTGACGCGCCTGGATGAACTGGAATCCACCGGCAAGCCGAGGGAAGCCCCCGCGCCTCCGCCGCCCGCCGGCTTGGCTGTTGGCGCCGGCGCGCCTTTATTCTCCTTGGCTACGGTAAACGGCGCGCAGGCCGGCCTGGCCGACCTGATGGAATCCGCCAAACCAGCCCTCCTGATTTTCACCGATCCGAATTGCGGACCCTGTGCTGCGTTACTCCCTGAACTCGCCCGCTGGGAAAACGAAGCCAAAGCTCATTTCACCCTCGCCCTGCTTAGCCGCGGTACGGCCGAGGCCAACCTCGAAAAATTCGGTAAGCTGCAGTTCCGCAACGTGTTGCTGCAGAAGGATCGCGAGGTCGCCGAGAGCTTCCAGTCCCCCGCCACGCCCAGCGCGGTCATTGTCGAGGCCGATGGCCGGATCGGAAGCCCGGTGGCCGTGGGAACTGATTCCATCCGGGCCCTGGTCGCCCGCACCATCAATGCAGGCTTAACTAACATCCAGCTAAAACAGGGCGACCTGGCCCCAGTGTTTACGCTGCCCGATAGCAAAGGGGAGCTCGTTTCGAGTGCCGCCTTCCGTGGTATGTCCACTCTGCTGGTCTTCTGGAATGACAGCTGCGGGTACTGCAAGAGCATGCTGCCGGAGATCAAAAAATGGGAATCGCGGCGTACTCGCGAAGATCCTCAAATGGTGGTCGTCGCTACTGGCGATCCCGAACCCACCCGCAAGTACGGGCTCCGCTCGCAGATCCTGCTGGACGAAAGCGCCGGCGTTTCGAAGATCTTCAACTCCAATGGAACTCCAACGGGAGTATTGCTGGACAAGGAGGGACGCTTGGTTTCGGAAACCGCCATTGGCTCCGTTGCGCTTTTTGAACTGGCGGATTCGGTGCGAGGCAAGAAAGCCGAAGTATTGGCATAACTTACCCCGCACCTGGGTACCACTGGAGCGCCTTTTAGAACGCCGGGTGGGAAGCCGGATGCGCCCGCCCGTTGTGGCAGGTGTAGCACCGGACTTCGTTCTTGCCCTCAAAAGTGGTTGCGTTGATGTTATGGGTCATGGTCAGCATCTTGCGGGCCATGGCCTTCTGCGGTTTATCGTCGGCTTCGAACTTGCCTTGCACATGGCAGAATGAGCATTCCACGCCCAGCGCGACATTGAAAGAACGCATGGCGTCAATGAACTGTGATGCAGGCATCTCCATTAGAATCTGGACGTTCTTGTGATGTGCCGCCGCGGTCTCCTCCGGCTTGCGCAGAGCGTCGCCCGCGGAATCCGGCTGCTTATCATAGACCACGGTCATGGCCGTATCGTTGCCATTCGCCGTCATAACCGTTTCAACCGTCAGCGTGTTCCCGTCCGGCGCCATAGACACCTTCATCATGCTGCTGGCAGGCTTGGCCGCCGCGATCTTGCTGGCCAGAACCAGCACCGGGCCATCCCACTTGGCTTCCGTTCGCATTGCTAAACCGCGGCTGTAATTCACCGACGGCTTGGCCAGATTGAAGTTGAAATTGGAGCGTTCTTCGCCTCGCGGGCCGGTGACGCCAACGGTCTCCTTCAAGCGGTCATCCTTTTGCTCAACGATCATGATCTGGCTAACCGGCGCGGGACCGGTCATTTTGCTTTTTTCAGCGTTAGCTTTCCAGACGCCACTGAAATCAGGCGTCTGAGCCGATAAAACGCACACGGCGGAGAGGGCCGCAAGGAAAAGTGTTCTCATATCCGCCCTATTCTAGCGGATTTAGGACCGAAACAGGTAGAGTCCTAGCAGCTTCTTCATTTCATCGATGACCCTCGCCCGTCCCTGGGGTGTTTCCTGGGTAAACGCGAAGTCGATCAGCCGCTCCCCGGTCTCGATCGCCATACGAAGTTTCAAATCCAGATCCGCCCCGCCGTCCCCGCCGCCTGCGCCCACAAGAAACATCTTCACCAGTTCCCCCGGCCCCGCCCCCGGTTCCAACTGCCGCTCGCGAGTCAGCGCGCTCACATGCCGCCCCAGCGCCAGCGTCCGGAAGTCCGGCCGCGCGTCCAGAAACTCCACATAAACGTCGATCATCATCCCCAGCAATCCCTGTCCATCCAGAAAATCCGCCGCGCCCAGCCGCGTCTCCACCATCTTCTGAAAATCCGCCACATGCCGGACCGCAATCGCGTCCAGAATCGCCTGCTTATCCGGGAAAAAGCGGTACAGTCCCCCGATGGAGACGCCGGCTTCAAGCGCGATCCGGCTGGTGGTAATCTGCTCCAGCGGAATGCGGCCCAACAATCCCGAAGTGGCTCCAAGAATGGTGTGGACGGTGTCGTTGCTGCGTTCCTGGACCGGCGTCCGGCGGGGCGTGGACATGCTTTCGATTGACAGTATCTCAGAAATCGTGGTAAAAAGCGAAAGAGAGCTCGCGTTCGCGATTCAGAAACCCACCATGCCAATCCCGATTTCCCAGATGTGGACCGTCGCCACTTATGTCCTGAAGCAGAGATTCCAAGGCCGCAAGCAATATCCCCTGGTGCTCATGCTGGAACCCCTCTTCCGTTGCAACTTGGCCTGCGCCGGTTGCGGCAAGATCCAATACCCTGCCCACATATTGAAGCGCAATCTCTCGCCCGAGGAGTGCTTCCGCGCGGTGGATGAATGTGGCGCGCCCATGGTCAGCATTCCTGGCGGCGAACCTCTCATGCACCCCCAGATCGCCCAGATCGTCGAAGGCTTGGTGGCGCGCAAGAAATACATCTACCTCTGCACCAACGCCCTTTTGCTCAAGGAAAAGATCGGTCAGTTCACCCCCAGTAAGTACCTGACCTTTTCCGTGCACATGGATGGCCAGAAAGAGCACCACGATTTTTCGGTGTGCAAGGAAGGCGGCTACGAGATCGCCCGCGAAGGCATCCAGGAAGCCGTGAAGCGGGGCTTCCGCGTCACCACCAACACCACGCTCTTTGACGGCGCGGATCCCAATAGTGTCCGCGCTTTCTTCGATGAAATGATGGATCTCGGAGTGGAGGGCATGATGCTCTCGCCCGGCTATTCCTACGATAAAGCTCCCGATCAGAGCCACTTCCTGGGCAAGGACAGCACACGATCCCTGTTCCGCTCCATCCTCTCGAATCGCAAAGCCAACTGGGTTTTCAATCAGTCACCCCTGTTTCTGGAATACCTGATGGGCAGGCGCAACTACACCTGTACCCCCTGGGGGATGCCGACCTATAACCTGTTCGGCTGGCAGAAGCCCTGCTACCTGCTCCAGGACGGCTACGCCGAAACCTTCGCCGAACTCATGGAAGCTACCGAATGGGATCGTTACGGCACCGAATCGGGCAATCCGAAATGCGCTAACTGCATGGTGCATAGCGGGTACGAGGCATCAGCGGTGAATGATACCTTCGGTACGCTCAGCGGGTTTCTCGGTACGGTCCGCGCGACGTTTTCGTCCAGCTACCGCGACCGGGCGTCCCTTGCAGCGCTTAAATCGGCCGTGCCAGCCAAGCATGGCCTGGTCCAGATCAACGCCGCCCATCAGGAAGAAGAGGTTGGGGTATGACGGAACAGGAACTCCTGGCCGACCTCGAAAAGGCGTTCGACTACCGCGGCGACGTCACCGTAACCCGCCAGGACGGCACTTGCGTTGAGGGCTATATCTTCGATCGCAAAACCGCCGCCACGCTCGCAGCCTCCCGCCTGCGCCTCTATCCCAAGGACTCCACTGAGAAAGTGACCCTTTCCTACGCCGACATCGCCAACCTGGAGTTCACCGGCCGCGACACCGCCGCCGGGAAGAGCTGGGCAGCCTGGCTCAAGAAATACTGGGAGAAGAAAGCCGCCGGAGAAAAGAAAATCGAAATCCAACCGGAGAACCTCGATGATCCAAACGTGTCCTAGCGAGGGAGAATACCTTGAAACGAACTACCATCCCGACCGGGAACTCGTGGGCGGATGTCTCCTGGAGCGAAACCTGGGTACCCCTTTACACAGCTTGCTCCAACTGATCGTTGGATCTTATCTTCGGACCGTCTGCAAAAACAGCTACGTATTTGTGGAGGCCCGCCTTCTGGTGGATTCCCAAAAACGAACCTACCGTATCCCTGACGTAATGGTGGTGGAGAGACCCCTCAAACCGGGTCGAACGATCGTCGATGTACCCGCCGTAGTCATCGAAATCAAATCCCCAGGTGACACCTTGGATTCGATACTTGAGAGATGTCTTGAATACTCGGCGCTGGGCGTTCCGAACATAATCCTTCTGGATCCGGATCACGCCCGCCAATTCGTCTTTGAAGACAACGCTCTTCGGCTTATACCTGAAGTAACTATCCGGTTGCCACACAACGGTCAATCCTTTGAACTGCCCGCCGCCCTTTTCGCTGAACTGGACGAACTCCGCTATCCTCAGTAGTGTCGTAAAACTGCGTTGAAACAAGTTCCGCAATATTCCATCGTGATCGGTAATCCCGCTTCCATAGCAGGAGTGACAAGCAAGCTCCTGTGGTTGCGGCAGAAGTTGTGATAGGCATGCCAAAGCGCGGTGGTTTTTAAACTTCTTGCTAAATCCGTTGCTCAGGCGCATCCGGCACAGCCTGCCCATTCGCAAACTGAGGCTGCTTCGTTCAATGATCAGGGTGTAGATGCGTTCAGAATCGGGATTGCCACAAACTGCGCTTCAAAAGCCCTCCCCCCCAGCCCGTGAAGATCAGGGCTAGGGATATCGCGTAGATAGCCGTATGCGAATAGAGCCAGAAAAGATGCTGAAAAAGCGCGGTATCGCCACCATGGGCTTGCACCAGGAAAGATTAACACGAATTGCGCTCGCATTTTGAAAACGCATGGGATCAGGAACCGAACTCCAGCGGAGATATTGCAAGCAACGCACCTCGCTAGGACACCACATCGCGTAGCGTAACATTTCCGTACGCGCTATCACCATGTTCATAGCTCGAATGCGAGCCGCATGGTGCTTCCTCATCGCCGGATCTGCGCTCCCGCTGCTCTACGGGGCTGATTCCACCGATCCCGCCCAGGGGAATCGCGTCAGCCCCTAACGTTTCTGCCAGGATTCAAAGTTACCCGAACTAGATTC
>JBBQUE010000148.1:0-6883 GCA_038212805.1 Bryobacterales bacterium
ACCCTTGGGTCCATCCTCACCGTCAGCGGTTGGGAGTATGTTTGCCCACCTGCCGTCAATCGCACGGTGTAGTTACCCGGCACCACCCACGGAGAGGTGGGTGCAGGTACAGTCTCGTTCAGAATCGCTGTCATGGGGTACGTTGGCTTCGTTTTTGCGACCGGCGCATAGCGCAAATTCCACTGAAAGCGGTGCATCCCCGGCGTTACTGGCAGTGCGCTCGGCGGCCGCACCCAGTATTTCGGAATTTCCAACATGGGATCAATGGCTTCGATTTTTTCATCGCTCGAATAGCTGCGCACCAGCTTGCCCGCGCCATCCAGAATCTCCAGCGACACCGGACCCTTCACGTCCGCTCCCAATACATAATTCAGAATCGCCCCCTCGGGCGGATTCGCAGCGCCCGGTTCGTCCGGAGGCACCGGGGTATCCGGGTTCATATTCCACCGGACCCGGACCGCCGTCTCGGGTTTGTACAAAAACGCCGGTGCCGCCGCCACTTTGGGTTCAATCTGCCGCAGCGGTGTAATGTCATCCAGGATCCAGAACCCCCGCCCGTGCGTTCCGGCCACCAGGTCGTCGTCCTTTACAATGATGTCCCGGATGGACACTGCGGGCATGTTCAACCGCAGAGATTGCCACTGTGCCCCATCGTTGAACGAGACATACACCTGCGTCTCGGTGCCGGCAAAGAGCAGCCCCTTGCGCTTAGGATCCTCGCGGACCGCATCCACGGGAGCGCCGTCTGGAATTCCCGTCGTGATCTCCGTCCAGGTCTTTCCACCGTCATGCGTACCCAGGATATGTGGCCGCATGTCGTCCAGCCGTAAGGTGTTAATGGCGGCATAGGCGGTATTCGCGTTGAAGTGCCCCGCCTCCAGGATCGCCACTTTCATCCAAGGCTTCAGCATCGGCGGCGTCACGTCTTTCCAGTTTTTGCCTCCATCCGTGGTCACATGGATCAGACCATCGTCCGTCCCAGCCCAGATTCGGTTCACGTCTAAGGGCGAGGGCGCAATGGCATAGATCACGCCGCGGCGGGTTGGCTTGGCGGTTTCCAGATCGCGATACTTACCCACGTTGTCCGGCACGTCCCATGTCTTGCGCGACAGATCCGGACTGATTTCCTGCCAGTTGCGCCCGCCATCGCGCGTCTTCCAAAGCGTGTTCGCGGCAAAGAACAAAGTGTGGGGATCCACGGGCGAAAACTGTAACGGTTGCGTCCGAACTGCCCGGAACCCGCCGTCGCGCAAGGGCTTGGGGCTCACGTTCTCAATCTGTCCAGTTCGCCGGTCGTACCGCGTCACCTTCCCGCCGTACACCAGATCCGGGTCCAGGGGATCGGGGGCTGCGTACCCATATTCCTCAACGCCCGCCGGGTGCCAGTCCCGGTAAGTGATCTGGCCGTCATTTCCGCGGCTGGAAACGCATGCCGACCCGCTATCCTGCTGGCCACTGCACAAACGGTACGGAAAAGCGTTGTCCGCCGCCACGTGATACATCGCGGCAGTCGCCTGATTGAACCAGGAACTCCAGGTCTGTCCACCGTTTACGGTGATAATCGCGCCCTGGTCGCTGGCAATCAGAATGATCTGCGGGTCAAACGGGTTAATCCAGATCTGCTGATAATCGTCGCCCCCGGGGGCTCCCCGAATCGCCGCCCAGGTCTTGCCGCCATCCGTCGATTTCCAGGTCACCACACTGGCGCTGTAAACGATATCCGGATTCCGCGGGTCTACCGTTGTGACCGGCAGATCGCCCCCGCCAATGCGCGCCGCCGCCCGGGTGTCCTCCGTAATCTTGGTCCACGATTCGCCGGAATCGTCCGACCGGTAGAGGCCCGTGCGCTGCCCGGTCGCCACCGCCGAGAATAGCCGGCTAGGCTTACTGGGCGCAATCGCGATATTCACCTGAGTTACCCCATCCGGCAGACCCTTGGTGATCTTCTTCCACGTCACGCCGCCATTGGTGGATTTGAACATCCCGCCGTTGGTGCCGTTCCACGCGCCATTTTCCCAAGGCCCCTGGCGAGATTCCCAAAGCCCGGCGTAGACCACGTCGGGGTTCAAGGGGTCAATCGCAACGTCCGATCCACCCGTATTCTCGTCCTTATACAGGACCTTCTCAAAGGTGGTTCCACCGTTGATGGAACGGAATATCCCCCTCTCAGGATTCGGGCCATACGGGTGACCCAGCACCGCCGCGAAAACCCGATTGGGATTGCGCGGATCGATCGCAATGTGCGGAATCTGCTGGCTGTCCCGCAAACCCAAGTGAACCCAGGTTTTACCGGCGTCAATCGATTTATACATACCGTCACCGGTGGCCAGATCGGGGCGTTGCAAACCCTCGCCGCTGCCCACATAAATGATGCTGGGATCGGACTGCGCTACCGCAATCGACCCGATGGAGCCCGTGGGCTGATCGTCAAAGAGAGGTTTCCAGGTCCGCCCGAAGTCGTTGGTCTTCCAAACTCCCCCATCGACGGCCCCTACATAGAAAGTGCTGGCCTGGCTGGGCACCCCTGCCAGGGCGCGCGTTCGACCGCCGCGAATCGGACCCACCATGCGCCATTTCATCTCCGCGAAATGGCTCGGCGCATAAGCATCGGCCCCCCAAACGAGGGCGGGCAACAGATAAATCAGAAGTGTTTTCAGCATGGACCTTAAGCCGGAAGTATACACTGAAGCGAAGGGGATTCATAAGTGCTGGTTGTGATGCGCGCCCATGCTGGCGCAGAAGAAATTGCTCGGGTTTGCGAAAGGATCGAAAGCCTGGGGTTCCGTCCGCACGTGATGCCAGGGGCGTCCCGCACCGCGATCGGTATTACTGGCAACCAGGGTCCGCTGGAACGTGCTGAATTTGCAGACCTTCCGGGCGTCATGGAAGCCATCCCCGTCTCGAAGCCCTATAAACTGGTGAGCCGCGAGGTAAAGCCGGACAATACCGTGGTGCATATCGCTGGTGTACCCGTCGGTGGTACCGAGCTGGCCCTATGCGGCGGACCCTGTTCCGTGGAAACCCGTGAGCAAATTATCGCTGCCGCGCGCGCCGTTAAAGCCGCGGGTGCTCAACTTCTGCGCGGCGGAGCGTACAAGCCCCGCACTTCCCCCTACGCCTTCCAGGGCTTACAGGAGGAGGGACTCAAGCTGTTGGCCGAGGCGCGCGCCGAAACCGGACTGGGTATCGTTACTGAAGCCATTGATGTCGAGACGTTCGACTTGGTGGAGCACTACTCGGACTGCGCCCAGATCGGCGCGCGCAATATGCAGAACTTTGCCCTGCTGCGGCGGGCGGGGCGTTCCAGGAAGCCGATTCTGCTGAAGCGCGGCATGTCCGCCACCCTGGACGAATTTCTGATGGCCGCCGAATATATCTTGTCTGAAGGGAATTACCAGGTAATCCTGTGTGAGCGTGGCGTGCGCACCTTCGCCGACCACTCGCGCAATACGCTGGACCTCAGCATCGTGCCGGCCGTGCAGGCGCTGAGCCATCTCCCCATCATCGTCGATCCTAGCCATGGGACCGGAAAGCGCGACCGCGTGCATCCGCTGGCTTTGGCTGCCGTGGCCGCAGGGTCCTCCGGCTTGATCGTCGAGGTACACCCCCACCCCGAGAAGGCGTGGTCTGACGGCTATCAGACCTTGGACCCGGCCCAGTTTGCCACACTGGCCGATGAAGCGCGCGCCGTCTGGGATTTGCTGACGCGCCGCCGCATCGCCCGGCAGGCCTAGAGAGGGAATGTCCCCTTCCGCCAAAACCTTCACGGCCGCCAAATTCTTCTCGCGCAACGGGGTGCTGTCGCGTTGGCACCCAAACTTTGAGTTCCGTCAGGGCCAACTGGAAATGGGGGAAGCGGTGGAATCCGCACTGGCAGAAAAACGGCATCTGCTGGTGGACGCCGGCACCGGTACCGGCAAGACCCTGGCTTACCTGGTCCCCGCTATCCTCTCTGGTCGGCGGGTGGTAGTCTCTACTGGCACCAAGAATCTCCAGGAGCAACTGTACTTCAAAGACGTCCCATTCCTGCAACAGCATTTCGATGAACCGTTACGGGTTTGCTACATGAAGGGGCGAGCCAACTACGCCTGCCGTCAGAAAATTTATGATGCCGAAAAGGAGCCGGTGCTGACGGGCCTGGAGGAAGTGGCCGATTTCCAGATCATCCGGGAGTGGGAGAAAACCACCGAAACCGGCGACCGGGCCGAGATCAAGACCTTACCCGAACATAGCTCGGCGTGGTTGAAAGTGGACGCCCGGCGCGACCTGTGCACCGGCCAGAAGTGTCCGCAATTCGAGCGCTGCTTCATCACCAAAATGCACCAGCGGGCGAATGAAAGCGATGTGGTGATCGTGAATCATCACCTGTTTTTTGCGGATCTGGCGGTGAAAGACAAGGATTTCGGTGGCGTAATTCCGGAATACGCGGCGGTGGTATTCGACGAAGCTCACGAAATCGAGGACGTCGCCGGGCAGTATTTCGGAGTTGGTGTCAGCAGCTACCAGTTTCACGACCTACAGCGCGACGTGGGCATCCTGGCGCGCCGTAAGAAGTTTGGAACAGAGGAGTTAGACCGGATTCTGGACACTGTCCGCGAGCGGGCCGATTCGTTCTTTGATCGATTCGGGCATGGCGAGGGGCGCACCGGCTTCCGCGATCACGCGGCTTTCATGGAGGCCAATCAGGATTGCTACAGTGATGTCCTCCATGCCCTGAGCCTCTTGGGCACGCATATTCAGATGATGAAAGACGCGCCGGAGGAAGCCATCCCGCTCTTCCGGCGTACTCAGGAACTGGCGCAACGCCTGCAGTTCTGGATGCGTGGCGGTGACCCGGCGTTCGTCTATTGGATTGAGCGGCGTATGCGGGGCTGCTTCCTTCAGGCCACACCCATCGACGTATCCTCCTTAATGTCGGCACGGCTTTTCGATTCACTGAATACTGTAATCCTCACGTCTGCTACCTTAGCCGTCGGGGGTACGTTCGACTTCCCCGAAAAGCGTCTGGGAATCCAGAACGCCCGGCAATTGGTGGTGCCTAGCCATTTCGATTACGCCAAACAAGCGCTCTTGTATGTCCCGCAGCACCTGCCCGATCCTCGTAGTCCCACATTCGCCGCTGCCGCCGCCAGTGAGATCACCAAGATTCTGAACCTCAGCCGCGGCCGGGCGTTCGTTTTGTTCACCAGCTATCAACAAATGCGCTTGGCCTATGACCGGGTGTCACTCGAAATCGACTACCCCACTCTGATGCAAGGGACGGGACCGCGCAATGCTTTGCTGGACGAATTCCGTCGAACCCCGTCGTGCGTGCTTTTTGCCACCTCATCTTTCTGGCAAGGTGTTGACGTACAAGGAGATCAGCTGAGCTGCGTAATTATTGACCGTCTTCCGTTCGCCGTTCCCAGCGATCCGGTGGTGCAGGCCCGGATCGAAAATATCCGCGAATCCGGGGGCAATCCGTTTTACGAATACCAGATTCCCCAGGCAGCTTTGGCGCTGAAGCAAGGCTTCGGGCGGCTGATCCGCAGCAAATCCGACCGGGGCGTTCTGACTTTGCTGGATAATCGTATTACGAAGCAAAGATACGGGCAGGTGTTTTTCGATAGCCTGCCGGAATATGGTTTCACCACAAATCTAGAAGAGGTAGAGAACTTTTTTCATGTTTGAAGTATCGGTCGAGAAGACGTTCGCATCGGCTCACGCGTTGCGCAACTATCATGGCAAGTGCGAAAACGTGCACGGGCACAATTACCGGGTCCAGGTAACGGTGCAGGGCGAGAAACTGGCTTCGAATGGTTTGCTGATCGATTTCGTGGAAGTGAAACGGTTAATGAATAAAGTGGTGGACTATCTGGATCACCACCATATTAACGACTTACCGCCGTTCACCGAGCTGAATCCCTCGGCCGAGAACATTGCGAAATATTTTTACGACGAGATGATCAGCGGCATGAACGCCGAGGTGCCGGTGCGGATCTCGGAGGTGCGGGTGTGGGAGACCGATACGAGCATGGCGCTGTACCGGCCTTAGGGCTGGTAACGAAACAACCTATCCAGTTTCAGGAGACCGCTTGCTGGCGCGCGCGGCTCGGCAGTCTTTTCCCGAGCCGGGGTGCCGTTTGGCCCCCCTTGAGGAAGCGTTTAGCATAGTTATTGATAAGTCCTTCGCTATTTGCCGGCGTGAATCTCCTGCAGGCTCCAGACCCGGATGGGGTCGCGCTTCCGCGAGACAATCGCCTGGGCTGCGGCTTTGCATCCGCTGATGGTGGTGATGCAGGGGATCCGGTGAGCGACCGCGGCGCGGCGGATAATTTGCTCATCCTTAAATGAGTGGCCGCCGGTGGTGGTGTAGAGAATCAACGTCAGGGACCCGGCCTTGAGCAAATCGACTGCGTTCGGGCGCCCTTCGTTCACCTTAAAAACGGTTTTCACGGCAAGCCCCGCGGCTTTCAATGCCGCCGCCGTGCCTCGGGTGGCGGCAATCTGGAACCCAAACTCGACGAATTTCTTCGCGACTTCCACCACTGCGGCCTTGTCCCGGTCATTCACGCTGATGAAGACCGTACCGCTATCGGGAATGGGGGTCCCGGCGCCCAACTGTGCCTTCGCGAACGCTTCCCCGAAGCTTTCTCCGATGCCCATCACCTCTCCGGTTGAACGCATTTCTGGCCCCAGCGCCGGATCCACACCGGGGAACTTGTTGAAAGGAAAAACCGGCGACTTTACAAACGCCTTGGAGACATTTAAAACTCCATTGGTTTGATCCGCCAGCATCTTGTCAAATTCCGGCAGCAGTTTCCCCAGCATCAGCCCTACTGCGATCTTCGGCAGCGGTACACCTGTGGCTTTGCTGACATAGGGCACGGTCCTCGATGCTCGC
>JBBQUE010000149.1:0-6882 GCA_038212805.1 Bryobacterales bacterium
CTGACTTCGTCCGGTGTGTCCGCCGTGCCCCCACCCTCAACCGGTGCCGTGCCCGGGCGAAAAGCGCGCAGAGTGGAAAGCCCATAGCCGCAGACAAACATACGCGGACCCACCATTGCGCCGCTATTGATCAGGTTGCGCATGGCAATGTCGGTATACTCCGAGGCACCCAGGTCCCGAACAGTGGTCACCCCGGTCTCCAGTGTTCTCCGGGCGTTGTCTTGCGCCAGGAAAACCGTTTCCGCCGCCATACGTTGCCCACTCCGCGGCAGGGTTCCCGGCTTACGGTCCCAGTAATAAGTCATGTGGGTGTGCATGTCGATCAAGCCGGGAAGCCCCGTATACCGTGACCAGTCGACCACTTCGGCACCCACCGGAATGGCAGCATCGCTGGACTGAATGCGCTGAATCCGATCGCGCTCCACGATGACCACCGGCCGGTCAATGACTCGCTCGCCATCCCATAGCTTGGCTAAACGGACGGCCGTTATCTTCTGCGCCGGTAGAGCAGAGGTTGTCAGTAAGAAAGCAAATGCGACTACGAATCCACGGTTCACCAGGTACTCCTCCAGGACAAAATGCGAAGGCCAATGGCACGGACGGCAATGTCCGCGCCAGAGTTGCCTCTTATCCTACCAGCGATGGCTACGCACCCTAGCAGCGATGGCCACGCATGCATTTGCCCTCCGCAATCAGGGCTTTTGCGGACTGAGCGCCGCTTTCAATTGCCACCAGGCGCTTTCTTCGTAGTTGGCCTTCAGCCGCTCCAGGCCTTCGGTCTTCGTGTCTCCAGACCGCGGCCCGCTTGCTTTCTCGCACCGCGCCAGCAGCATCTTGGCCCCCGCGTCGTCCGGATTTCGCTCCAGCACCGCCTTCAACCGCGCGGCCGCCGCGTCGAACTTACCCTGCTTCCACAAGAAGTATCCGGCATTGAAGTGATACAGCGGGTCTCTCTCATCCCCTTCAATCGCCCTCTGGAAACTGTCGAGCGCAGCCGGCAAATTGCGTCGCGATTGCGCCGCTCCCAGATTGTTATACACCTCATTCAGCGGCACCACCGCTACTACCGTCTGGAATGCGGTCTCCGCCCCTGCGTAATCTCCCACCTGGAACCGGCAGAGCCCCAGCAGGAAGCTGGCTTCTCGAAAATGCACATCATCTTTTGAGACCTTCTGCAGCCACTCCCCGGCCAACTTGTACTCCTTAGCCTGCAAATGCAGCTTGCCCAACTGAAAACATGGCTGCGAAAAGCCGGCATCCAGCCGCGCCGCCTGCGTGAAAAGCCGGTGCTTGTCTTCCGCCTTCAACGACAGCAATCCGCGCACATAATTCTCCATCGCATCCAGCCGGATGGGGGGATGCTTGCGCGTGAAGTCGCCCTCGGAAGGTGCGCGTTTGGGATCCACGAACTGCAAGCTCTGCCAAGCCAGATGCCGCTGCAGCGTCGCCAGGTCTTCCAGTGATCCCACTTCGCCAAATTCCGGCCCTTGCTTGATGTGCTTCAAATCCAAGATATGCGTGGTGATCTGCAACGATCCACGCGACTTGCTGCCAGCCGCGGCGGGGGCGAGATCGAACTGTCCGTAGATCACCTGCTCGGCATCCAGCGTCTGCCCGATCTTCACCACCGACGCCTTCGTCAACGCCGCATACGGCCGGATCGAAAGCCGCTGATACGCTTCATTCCGTTCCTCGCGATCCAGCGCGACCAGCCCTTCCGAAGCCAACGCCTCGCGGACCCCTTCCGCCAGGCTATCCCCAATCCAGTCCAGGTTCCGGTCTTTTGATTGGTTGAAAAACGGCAGAACCAGGAAGTTGTCCGCGCGCGCAGGCAGGGTCAGCGCTAAAAAAGCCGCTAGCGCAACAAGTCGATGCATGCCTTATTATAAAATGGAGCTCGCCAATGCCACCGGAACAGCTTGCACAGCTCCAGCCCGTCATCAACGGGCTCCTTGAGCGCCTGCGGGAACTCACCCGCGATTTGCCCGCCGCCACCGAACCGGCCTTCACCTTTGAACCGCTGCCGGAGCGCCCACAATCATGACGATTGAACAAGCCGGTGCCGCCCTTCGATCCCGCCAGATCTCGTGTACCGAGCTAACGGCGCAGGCGCTCCACAAGATCGACGAGTTAAATCCATCGCTGAATGCATTTATCACGATCACGGCGGACAAGGCGCTGGAACAGGCCCGGCAGCGCGATGCCGAACTAGCGGCCGGCCACGATCGCGGACCTCTCCACGGCATCCCCATCGCGCACAAAGACCTGCTGTTCACCAAGGGGATTCGCACCACCTGCGGATCGAAACTGTTCCAGAACTTCGTGCCGGATCATGACGCCCCCGTGGTAGCCAGGCTGGCCGCCGCCGGAGCCGTCTCCCTTGGCAAGCTGGGCCTCCATGAATTGGCCTATGGCGTTACCTCCAACAACCCCCACTTTGGACCGGTGCGCAATCCCCATAACCCGGATTGCATCCCCGGGGGCTCCAGCGGCGGGTCCGGCGTGGCAGTCGCCTCGGGCATGGTCTTCATGGCTACCGGCACCGATACGGGCGGATCCATTCGCATCCCAGCCGCCTACTGCGGCACCGTCGGATTCAAACCAACCTATGGCTTAGTGGACCGCCGCGGAGTGCAGCCGCTCTCGTACACGTTGGATCACATTGGCCCGCTCACCCGCACCGTGCGCGACGCCGAACTGGCCCTTGAAGCGATGGCCGGTCCCCTGGCCCCACCCGCCGCCGGACGCATCCGCGTTGGCTTACCCACGAATTTTTACTTCGACACGGTAGATCCCGAAGTCCGATCCGCGGTCGAAGCCGCTGCCCGAAAGTGCGAGGCGCTTGGCTTCGCGCTGATTCCCGTCAAGGTTCCCGATATCGAAGCCTTGAACACGGCGGCCTTTGCCATCATCATGGCGGAAGCCTCGGCAGTCTACGAGCATCGCCTTGCCGAACGGGACCAGTTCGGGTCCGATGTCCTGGCCTTGCTGGAGACGGGTACATTGGTCCCGGCCACCGCATACGTAAATGCACAACGCCTGCGCACGCGATTCATGGCCGAGTTCCAACGGCTGTTCGAAACCATCGACGTCCTGATCACACCCAGCGTTCCCATCGTCGCGCCCCGCATCGGCCAGACCACGGTCGAGATCGATGGCCAGACCATTCAGACGCGCATGATCACCACTGTGTTCGTCCGCGGCATCAACGTTTTGGGGCTCCCGGCGCTTTCCATTCCCGTGGGCCGCTCGCAATCCGGCCTGCCGATCGGGGCCCAACTGGTTGGCCGCCCATTCGAAGATTCGCTCGTCCTGAAATTGGGCAAGGCTTTGGAAGGGGCTCCGTAAGACCAACGGACGAGGACTGCCGATGAAATATATGCTGTCGATCTATGACGAGGAGCGCGCTGTCGACGAAGAGGCTCGTGAGCGTTGCTACCAGGAATCGGCGCAACTCTCGCATGATCTTCACGCGACGGGGCAGCCGGTTTCCACCCCGGCCACCGTCCGGGTGCACGACAGCAAGCCGTTGGTGACCGGCGGCCCGTTCGCGGAAACGCACGTGCAACCCGGCGGCTATTATTTGATTGCAGCGCGTGACTGGGACCAAGCGATCAACCTCGACCGCCCCATACCCGGCGCGCAGTGGGCACCATGAAAATCCGTCCGCTGGTAGAACCAGGAGGCATGCCATGACAGACAAGACAAGCAGAGTGCGAGTGTTGGTGGGTACCCGCAAGGGTGCCTTCATCCTGACGTCAGACGCCAGGCGCGAAAAGTGGGACGTAAGCGGCCCGCATTTTGGAGGCTGGGAAATTTATCACATGAAGGGGTCGCCCGTGGACCCGAACCGCCTTTACGCGTCCCAATCGTCCGGCTGGTTCGGCCAGGTGATCCAGCGCTCCGACGACGGCGGCCAGACGTGGGCGCCGATGAATAACAAGTTCGTCTATGACGGCGTTCCCGGTACCCATCAATCGCACGACGGCACCGCGCACCCGTGGGAGTTTAAGCGGGTGTGGCACTTGGAGCCGTCACTGACCGAAGTGGATACGGTTTACGCCGGGGTGGAAGACGCCGCGATTTTCCGCTCCACTGACGGCGGGACCAGCTGGCATGAACTTTCGGGGCTCCGCAGTCACGGCAGCGGTCCCCTTTGGCAGCCCGGCGCGGGGGGCTTGTGCCTTCACGCCATCATTCTGGATCCGGCCAATTCGGACCGGATGTACATCGCCATCTCGGCCGCGGGCAGTTTCCGCACTGACGACGGCGGCGTGACATGGAAACCCATCAACAACGGCCTGATTTCCCCATTTCTGCCGGACCCCAAAGCTGACGTGGGGCATTGCGTTCACCACGTCACCATGCACCCCTCGCGCCCCAGCACGCTGTTCATGCAGAAGCATTGGGACGTGATGCGCACTGACGACGCAGGCGATTCCTGGCATGAGATAAGCGGAAACCTGCCCACGGATTTTGGCTTCGTTATTGACGTTCATGCGCATGAACCCGAAACCATTTACGTGGTGCCCATCAAGAGCGATTCCGAGCACTTCCCGCCCGATGGCAAGCTGCGCGTGTATCGCAGCCGGACCGGGGGCAACGAGTGGGAAGCGCTGACCAAGGGCCTGCCCCAAAGCGATTGCTACGTGAACGTGCTGCGCGACGCCATGGCCGTGGACCAGCTGGATTCGTGCGGCGTGTATTTCGGGACCACCGGCGGTCAGGTGTATGCGTCCGCGGATTCAGGCGATTCGTGGGCGCCCATCGTGCGCGATCTCCCCGCGGTGCTATCGGTGGAGGTCCAGACCTTCGTATGACCATCCGCGTCGTGCTGCCGGCTCATTTGCGGGTTTTGGCCCGCGTGCCCGGTGGCGAGGTGACGGTTGAGGTTACGGACGGACCCACGCAGAGCACGGTGCTGGATGCTTTGGAAGCGAAGTATCCGGCGCTGGAGGGCACGCTGCGCGATCATGTAACGAAGGTGAGGAGGCCGTTTGTGCGGTTCTTCGCGTGTTCCGAGGATCTGTCGCACGATTCGGCGGATGCTCCACTGCCGGAGGCCGTCTGCACCGGAAAGGAAGCGTTCTGGGTGGTCGGCGCAATCGCGGGAGGAAGCCTCGGCGATCAATATCGCGAATCAGGTGAGGCCGGTGCCTTCATAGATTTCAGCCAGGGCAGACTACAGCCGATGTCCGTGAGTTCGATGGCTGCAGAGAGGCTGGCGTGGGTTTCTAAGATCCATTGTTCCTGGTGGCGGCGGTAATGCTCGACGCGGACGCGATCCTGGGCGATCAGGAGAATGTGTTGCATCGTGGGGAGCGACTGATAGCGCGCTAATTTAACCTGGCGGTCGTACCGGGCCGTGGTGGGCGAGAGTACTTCGGCCACGAGAGCCGGATTGAGAAGGGTGTCGTTTTCGGCAACGAGGATCTGGGAAACTTCGCAGACGACGCCCGCGTCTGGGTAGAAGTAGGAGCCCCCGGCCATGACCCGCATGTCGCTCACGAAGGCACTGCAATTTTTGCCACGTAACTGGCGGCGGAGCTCTGAGCCTACGCCGAGCACGATTTCATTGTGGTTCCGGGACGCCCCGGACATCGCGATGATTTCCCCTTCAACGTATTCACTCTTCGTTTCGGCGGCGCGCTCCAGGAGCAGATACTCCTCAGGCGTGAATCGCTTGCGTGGCATGGCGGCGAGGATTTCGGCTAGCGCGGTGCTCATGTGGTTTGAGGGTAGCAGAGTAACCTCAACCCAGTGCGATTGCGCCATTGATATACTCAGGGGCAGAAAAAGGAGGCCTTCATTATGGAGACCGGAAACACTTCGCGTAGATTTTTTCTGGGCGCCGCGACTGCGCTGGCGGCTACGCGGGTTTGGGGCGCGAATGACCGCGTCAACGTAGCGATTGTGGGATTGGGGGGGCGCGGATCGAATCATCTCAGCGTCTATTCCAGGCTCCCGGAGGCGCGCGTCGTAGGGCTATGCGACGTGAACCAGGCCGCGCGGGAAAAAGCGCAGGCCACGCTGCTGAAAAACACCGGCGAGAAAGCCAAGGAATTTGAGGATATGCGCGAGCTGTTCGCGGATCCCAACGTGGAAGCGGTATCCATCGCCACCCCGAATCACTGGCACGCGCTGGCCGCCATCTGGGCCATGAAGGCGGGCAAGGATGTATACGGCGAAAAGCCTGCCTGCTACAACATTTACGAAGGCGGGAGGATGGCGCAGGTGGCGCGCGAGACCAAGCGCATGTTGCAGATTGGTTCGCAGCACCGCAGCACGCCGTTCAAGATGGAAGCCATGGATGCGCTGCATGGCGGGCTGATCGGCAAGATCTATCTGGCCAAGGGGCTGTGCTTTAAACGGCGCGCTTCAATTGGGCACAAGCCGGATAGCCCCATTCCGCCGGGCGTGAACTGGGATATGTTCCTGGGGCCAGCCCCGATGCGGGCGTTCAACGAACTGCGCTTTCGATACAACTGGCATTGGTTCTGGGATACCGGCAACGGCGATATCGGCAACCAGGGTGTGCACGAAATGGGCGTTGCCCGCTGGGCCATGGGCGATCCGGAATGGCCGAAAACCGCGTTTGCGCAGGGCGGCAAGTATGCCTATACGGACGATCAGGAGACCCCCAACACGCTGCTTTCGAGCTTCGATTACGGCGACGGGCGTGAGCTGGTATTTGAAGTCCGGGGCTTGCTGACGGGCGCGGAAGGTTCCAACGTCCAACGGCGTGGCGGACCGCCGGCGGAAGGCGCGGCTGCACCCCCGGTCTCCGCCCCGATGGCGACTGCTCCGAAAGCGGGCGCTCCCCTGAATGTGATGGTAGGCAACCTGATTTACGGTACCGAAGGCTGGGCCGCGATGAGCGAT
>JBBQUE010000150.1:0-6852 GCA_038212805.1 Bryobacterales bacterium
GCCGCTCATCGGTGCCTCATACGGGTTGGTAGGGTCGGTATCGATCAGGCGATCGAGCACCGAGACGGTCGCATTGGTTTCAGCGATGTTGCGCGCCATGCCGGCCTGGTTCCCCTTTATCCAACGGAAAGCGCCTGCACCGGGTCCAGCCGGCAGATACGATCGAAATACTTCTGCTTTTCCTTGGCGTCCGCTTGGATCTTTTTGCTGGCTTTGAAGATGGTCACCAGGGCCCCGGCCATCTTTTCGCGATCTTCCCAATCCTCCAGCTTGTGATTTTCGAAAGCCGCGATCAGATCCTCCAGCAAAGGTTGCATCATGGCTTCCTTCCCGGTGGAAACACACAATTGCACCAGTTGCAGGCGGCGCTCAAAACGGCCCCGGCCACTGCGCTGGCGCTGAATTTCGGCATGTAGAATTTCAAATGCCCTGGTTTCCTGCCCGCCCCGCAGAGCCTGCACCGCCAACTGAAAGCTATCCACGAATTTCGGTTGCCACCCAGGTGTGGCATGCGCGTCCATGGCAAACGGATGAGAGATAGGCCGCGGGGTGGCCTCCTGGGGTTCTTCCGCTAGGGAACGTAACCAGGCCTGTGTTTCGGCGTTGGCGGCGGGCGTGTCGTCCATCAAAGTGAGTTCCAGAATGACGGGAACGTCGCGAACTAAGGCGCGCAGTTCCGAACAGATCGCCATGGAGATTTGCTCATAGTCCGTCCCCAGGGCACCGCACGCGTTCACCACAAACCGCTGCAAGTCCAGCCATGCGCGGCTGCACGGTAATCCCATCACGGTTTCGGCTGTTTCAATCAGGTCTTTCCACTTTTGATCCAGCGCAAGCTTCTTGATCTGCCGGCGGATTTCCGTAGGCGGGGCTTCCAGTTGCGTCAGATCTTTCGCATGGAGGGCGGCTCGCAATTCTCCCCAGCGAAGGCCGCGCAGCATCAGGTACGGCGCCGGGCTGAGAGGTTCACGTTTGCGCAAAAACGCCGCGGCTGCCATTATATTGGCGATCGCATCTCGTCGATCAGCCGGCTCCGCCGCGGTCTGCACCGTAAACGATGTGGGGTCAGACGCCAACGAGATGCCAGCACGGGATTCAGCCGCCGCTCCCTCAGCCCCCGCTTCGGACGGAACGGATTCTTCCACCACCGGGGCAACTTCTTCTACCGGGTCGGGGTCAATTTCGCGCTTTTTCTGCAGCAGGGTGTGGACGGTTTGCCGCACTTCCGTCAGCGCGTTCCGGAGCTTGCCAAATCCGGGCGCTACATCGCCGAATTTCTCGTGGCAGATTTCATCAAGCGCCGCCAGATCGGCAGTGCATCCATCCAGACCTTTTTCAGCCTCCGCGTAGAACGCTTTGGCGGTCTCTCCAAAAGCCTTATCGAAAATTTCCGGGGCCAGCTTGCCTGCCTTGAGCAGTGCGTCCCGGCCAGCTTTCTGGTCCTTGCTTTTGGCCTGATCTTCATAGCCAACCGTGCGCGATTCTTTGAAACGATAGAAATCGTACCCGCCTTGGCACAGGGCTACACTTTTGAGAGGAAACTCAAACTTGGTGCCAAGGTATTCAAGCGGTGCCGCCCGAAACTCCGCGTCACCGTCATCCAATTCAGGGTAAAGGTTATCCCAAAACGTGACGATCAGGTCGCGGCATAGCGTAAGCCCTTCCCGCAACCCCGCGTAGCCGCTTTTCTTCAACAGCGATTCGGCCAGCCAGACCGCGAGTTGCAGATCCTTACTTTGCTTGGCGATGGCCTCCTGAATCAGCTTGATGACCAGAATATGGTCAGCCAGTTTCCGTTCGTGCTGCCATGCGCCTTGATTGAGTTCGTCGTCCTCGCGGCGCGCTTCCTTGATCTTGTCGTAGATGGGCGCGTAGCGCAGATCCTGTCCGCCCGGATTATCGCCGGGAATCGGTGTCAGGATATCTTCACGCAGAAGCATCGGCTGCAAACTCGATTGATTGAACGTGCGATAACGGAATTTCTTCCCCGTCAACCAGGAATATCTTATGACCTACCGGAAACTCGTGGCCCTGGTCGTCGGCCACCCACTCCGTACCGCGTCCCAGCCACAGGGATTCGTCGGGCGAGTTCCACGAAAACGGATAGATCGCGGGGATAATCACCTCGCCAATATCCATGCCCTGAAACGTGGGGCCGGTCAGCACCAGCGCGGAGGTCCAAAGAGTCTCCCGCAACTTGGTGGGCTTTTGCACCTGAATGGACGCGATGTGGTGGAACGGAATCCAAAGATAAGCGCCGGCCGCATAGACTTCCAGGCGGGCGCCGATCTGCGGGTCGGCATCGCGGATCGATTCAAAAGGCTTGCCATTCAGCGTTCCGCGCGGCGAGGGCAGCGCCTCTACCTTGGGGAATTCCTCTTTCCGGAACAAATCGTGGCGGGCCTCTTCGGCATGCAGAGCGGAGAAATACAGCACCGCTCCCAGCTCGTTTTCCTTGCTCCCTTCCGAAAGAATGTTCAATTGCTTGGCAGCCCGTACGTATTGACCGGAGAAGCACAGCAACTCAAAAAGAAACGTACGGTTGGTGCGGTCTTGCGGGTGGTCGCGCAGGTGGGCGGCGAGTACGCTCGCCGCCTCCTTAACTTGCCCTGCTTCGAATAGTTGCCTGGCCGTCATGAATCCAGGCCGTCGGGTGCGGCGAAGTCGGCTGTCAACTTCTCCAGATCGTAACCCTTGCGGATTGCGGCGTCCAGCGAACCGTCGTCCTTTTCAGGAGCGTAAGCGATTTCCACGGCCTGGAATGCGAAGCTGATCGATTCCATGGGGTTCTCGTTGGAACCCGAGAGCTGAATCGACGTGATCAGCGCATCCTTCACCCAGATGCGGAAGTATGGCTGCTGCTTATCGCCTACTGGTTTATCGTACAGGATATAAACCTTTGAGAGGATATTCCCGGTGGCGCAATGATCGCAAAGCAAAGGGGTGGTCTTGTCCAGAACCTTCATAATGGTAAGGTTCGAGAAATCCGCCCGGCCCGCCTTGGCTTCCTTCCCGGAAGCTCCCGCGCCATAGGTGGATGTCTGCGAGACTCCCCAGCTAAAAGACAGGACGTCGATGGAACCCGCCCTGCTGGTGCTGGGTCCCTCGATTCCGTCGACATAAAGATACGCATTTACTGCCATGAATTCTCCTTTTATTTCCTTCTACTAATTCTTCCAGGACTGCTGTCGTCCATGCCACGGCGCGCTATTTTGCAGGAGCCGGTAATTCAGCAACCAGCCGCAACGAGACCGTCAGTTCATCCAATTGGAAGTGCGGCCGCAGAAAAGCCACGGCGCGGTACACGCCCGGCTTCCCAGGTACTTCCGAAACGTCGATGCGGGCCTCCCGCAACGGACAGCGGGCCTTCATCTGCGGAGAGGCGGTATCGTCCGGAATCACGTACTTCATGATCCACCGGTTGAGGAAAATTTCCGCGTCCGCCCGCGACATGAAGCTGCCGATCTTGTCGCGCATCATGGCCTTTAGATAGTGCGCGAAGCGCGAAACCGCCATGATGTAGGGAATCTGAGTGGAAAGCCGGGCGTTCGCGTTAGCGGAGTCCGTATCGTACACCTTCGGCTTCTGCGAGGATTGCACGCTGAAGAACGCCGCGTAATCGGTTCCCTTGCAATGCACCAGCGGCACAAACCCAAGGTCGGCTAATTCCTTTTCGCGGCGGTCCGTGATAGGCACTTCGGTGGGGCACTTCATGGCCACATCGCCTTCGTCGGTATAGAAGTTGTGAACCGGCAGGCCCGTCACCAGGCCGCCGCCTTCCACGCCGCGCATGGCCACGCACATGCCGTACTGGCTGAACGAATTGGTCATCCGGCTGGCCAGCGCGAAGGCCGCGTTCATCCACAAATACTTGGTATGGTCAGACCCATCCACGCGCTCTTCGTAGTTAAAGGCTTCCACCGGTTTGGTGTCCTTGCCATACGGGAGACGGCCCAAAACGCGCGGCAGCGCCAAGGCCACATAGCGGGAGTCTTCGGTTTGCCGGAAGCTTTTCCACTTGGCATATTCGGTAGTGTCGAAGATTTTGGCCAGATCGCGCGGGGCGTCCAGGCTGGTGTAGCTGGGCAGATTGAACAGCTCCGGTGCGGCCGCACTCAGGAATGGGGCGTGTGCCGCGGCGGCCACGTTCGAAATCCGTTCCAGCAGTTCCACATCTTCCGGGTGTTTGCCGAAATCGAAATCGCCCACCATGGCTCCGAAGGGGGAACCACCAAACACGCCGTATTCTTCCTCGTACACTTTCTTGAAGAGGGCGCTTTGATCGAATTCAGGGGCACGCTGCAGATCTTTGAGCAGCTCTTTCTTGCTGCAGTTCAGCACCTTGATCTTCAGCATCACGCCCGTTTCGCTTTGATCCATCAGGTACCTGACACCGCGCCAGGTGCCTTCCAGCTTCTGGAACGAAGGGTTATGCAGAATTTCATTCAGCTGGATCGAAAGCAGGTGATCGATCTGCGCAATGCGCGCATTGATCATCATTTCCGCATCCCGCGCGATGGTCATGGAGCCATCCAGGAACTGCGAAACAAATTCCTTGATCAGGTTTTTGCCGCGTTCGAGCGATGCCGGTTCCTTGCCAAAGCGCCCTTCCTCAACAATCTGATCGAGAAGTCCTCGTTCCAGCACCTGCTCGCTGGCGCCGGCCGATGCCTGGGCGGCCTGTGGTTCAGCCATTCTCTCCCTCCTTCGCCATTTCCTTCTTCAATTTCGCAAGCTTGTCGGTGTTGCCCACCGCGTCAAGCAATGCCTCTTCCAGCTTGTCGTTACCCTGCAGACTGCCCCGCAGATCGGACAACCGGGTGCGCAAATCCAGGAGTTCCTTCAAGGGTTTCACCTGCCGCGCGACATTTTCCGGCTCGAAATCGTCCATGCTCTTAAAGTGCAAATCCACCTTAAGGTTGGGCGCGTCCGGCTCTTCGCTCAATTTATTTTCAACGGAAAAGTTGAGGTGCGGCTTCATGCCTTCAAGGACGGTATCGAAGTTGTCGGGATTCACCTCGACAAACTTGCGGTCCTTCAGTTTCGCCAGCGGCTGTTCGGGTTGACCGGTCAAGTCGCCCAGAACGCCAACCACAAACGGCAATTCTTTCAATTCAATCGCGCCACCCACTTCCACGTCGTAAGTAATTTGGACGCGGGGGGATCTTACTCGGTCAAGTTTATGTTGAGTGCTTTCACGGCCCATTCGGTAATGCCTCCGTACGGTGGAACCACTATAATTTGGTTTACACCGTGGGGTCAAGTAGTAAGTTTCAGCCCCAAGATTTTGCCCCCTTACTAGTACTTTATGCTCAATATTCTTTCCTCCACCGAAGCCGCCATCCTGCGGGAATTCTTTTCGGACGCCCGCTTTAATGGTCAGGAGTTTCGAAATGGGCCCTTGCTGGCCGATTGGACCCTGCGCCGTTTTGGTGTTCCACCTTATTTTCTGGATTGTACCCGGGAGCCAACCCTGCTCAATTTGCTCTGGCGCTTATTTCTGATAGGCATCCCCGTGAACCGGGCGGACTTTGCAGCGCTGGTGCCGGCCGCCTTGCTGAACATCATGCGGGCCACCGGGCTGGTAACCGTGACGGAGGGCGAGGTGGTAGGCTCCGTTTCGCTGATGCCGGTGGATGAATTTCTGTTCGCATCGGATTCGGCCGGGCGGCAATTCGGCCACGCGCCGGATCTGGTGCTCTGGCCCAACCAGACCACGCGCGTCCTGCAGTTGGCCACCATCCGCCGGCCGGTGGAGGCGACGCTGGATCTAGGCGCGGGCTGCGGCATCCTGGCGGTGATGGCGGCGGGCAGCAGCCAGCGGGTGGTGGCCACGGATCTGAACCCCAAGGCGGCGGAATTTGCCCGCTTCAACGCCTGGCTGAATGGATTTGAAAATATCGAAGCCACCACGGGCGATACGTTTGAAGCCGTGCGCGGCCAGACTTTCGATCTGATCGTGGCCAACCCGCCCTTTTTTGTCTCGCCCACCTCGGGTTTGATGTACTGCGAAAACGGCATGGAACTGGATCAATACTGCCGCCGGGTGGTAAGAGAGGCGCAGCCGCTTCTGCGCGAAGGTGGATACCTGCAAATGCTGTTTGAGTGGGTCCAGGTGCGCGGCCAGAAGTGGCAGGACCGGTTGGCGGAGTGGGTGGAGGGCTCGGGCTGCGATGTATGGGTGATGCGGACCTATTCGCGCTCCGCCTCCGGTTACGCGCATGAGCGAACAAAGGAAGATTTTGCCGCGGGGCCAGCCGCCGCCAGCGTGAAATTCAATGAGTGGGTAGCATACTACCGCGAACGGGAAGTGGAGCATATCTGCGGCGGCCTGCTGGTGATGCGCAAGCGCGCGGGCGAAAATTGGGTTCGTTTCGAGGAATTGCACATGGACGATTCCGCGCCGATTGGGGACGCGATTCTGGATCTGTTCGCCACCCAAACCATTCTGTCGGCAAATTTGCCGGACCAGGCGCTGTTATCCCTGCGGCCCCGTCTGTCGGACCAGGCGCGGATGCAGCAGCATCTCCAGGCCGAAGATGGAAGGCTGGTGCTGACCGCTTTCAATTTGGTCCTGACCGGGGCGTTGCCGGCCACCATGAGCCTGGAATCCCAGGTGGCGGATTTCCTCGCTAAGTGCGACGGTGTTCGCACCCTGGACCAACTGGCGCAGGATCTGGCCGCGAAAGTGCGCGTGCCGGTAGAGCAGGTAAGGCAGCAGTGCTGCGCCATTGTACGCAAGCTTTCGGAGCGGGGATTCCTTCAACTGGCGGGTTAGCGCCCGCCCGATAGAAACTTTTCGAGCTTCTCCAAGTTCAGTTCCGCCCTCTCTATCTGACGGGTGGCGGCTGC
>JBBQUE010000151.1:0-6840 GCA_038212805.1 Bryobacterales bacterium
CGGTTTTGCGGTTGCGGGTAAAAGCTGCGGCTGCGATGCCATCGTCATCACCGGGTGCGCAGCGGAACTTTCGGTGTTGGTAATTGATGAGACGAACGTGCGCTTGCTACCCGCGTGGGAATATCGCGGGGCCACCTGCCGCGATACCGAGGCAGCGCTGAGGAATCGTTTAGGGGCCAATTACCGGATCGCCTCCATAGGGCCGGCGGGCGAGCATCGGGTCCGTTACGCCACCATATCGCACGATGGCCGCCATGCAGGCCGAGGCGGCAGCGGCGCGGTGCTGGGCGCTAAGAATATCAAGGCGATCGCGGTGCGCGGAACCCAGCGGGTGGAGTGGGCACATCCCAAGGAACTGACGGAATTCAGCAGATCGCTATCGAAGCGGTCATTGGGACCGGCCACCGCGAAATACCGCGAACTGGGCACGGCTGCCAATCTGCTGACGTTCAACCGGTTTGGTGCGTTGCCGACGCGCAATTTTCAAAGCGGGACTTTTGCCGAAGCCGCCAGCCTCTCACAGGAGGAATTGACCGCCACGCGTTCGAAGACGCGCGAGAGCTGCATGACCTGCACCATTGGCTGCGAGCATATTTACTCGCTTGGCAAGGGCAGCGTGCGCGTGGAGTATGAAAGCCTTTTTGCGTTGGGTTCGTTGTGCGGAGTGAGCGATGCGGACGCCGTGCTGCGGGCCTCGCAGCGGTGTGACGAACTGGGGCTGGATACCATCAGCACGGGCGGAACCATCGCGTTTGCCATGGAGTGCGTGGAGCGCGGATGGCTGGATGAGCCCTGGTTAGTATTCGGAAGCGGCGAGGCGTTATTGCGCGCCATCGAGCTGATTGGGTTGCGCCAGGGGCTGGGTAATCTGCTGGCCGAGGGCAGCCGCCGCGCGGCGCATGCGATTGGGCACAACAGCATTGCCATTGCGCCCCAGGTGAAAGGACTGGAGATTCCCGGCTATGAGCCCAGAGCGCTGCAGACCATGGCGCTGGGATTCGCGGTGGGTGCGCGCGGCGCTGATCATAATCGTAGCGGCGCCTACGAAGTGGATTTCTCCGACAAGGTGGACCGGCGGCGGGTGACGCTGGACGCGGTCCGTTACGCCATTGAGACCGAAGACAAGGCTGCCTTGATGGATTCCTTGATCATCTGCAAGTTCCTGCGCGGCGTGTTCGATGATTTTCATGCCGAGACTGCCGTGATGTTAGGCTGCGTAACTGGTTGGGACGTGAGCGCCGACGAACTGCGCGAGACGGCGAAACGGATTATTGCAGCCAAACGGGAATTCAATCTGCTGGCCGGCTGGACCCCGGCGGAAGACACACTACCGGAAAGGTTCCTGAATACGCCGCTACCCAACGATCCGGACGCTGCACTGAGCCAGGAGCGTTTGGGTGCCCTGGTGGCGGAGTATCATCGCCAGCGCGGCTGGGTGTAATCGTTCGAATCACTTATCGTACGTATCGTACGTATCCTACGAAGATTTTGGAAAGCCTGCTTCTACCAGGGCGGACAGGTAATCTTCAGGGGTGTTCAAGTTGCGTAGTGTGTGCAACTGCGGGTCTACTGCCGTCATCTCTTCCGGGCGGACGCGCCGGGTTGGGACGGCGTCGAACAGGAACACCGGCCGCAGTTTGTCCGCCGCCAGCAGCAGTTCCACGTGTGGCAACGTGTTGCGCCGGTAGACAGCCGAAAGCGGATGCGGGAAGCCGTCCACCTCCATCACCGCGATATCGTGACCGGCTAAAAAACCGATCATCCGCGTGACGAAGGCAGGCACCAGCAACGGCACGTCGCAGCTGGTTACGTACGCCGCCGTAACGGAATCGGGCAGGGCTTTGAGACCTGCCCGCAACCCTTCGAGGGGCCCGCGCTGCTGGCGCTCGTCGTGGGTCACGATGACGCCTTCCGGCAGATCCGGCATTTGCTGATCACGCGCGGCGACGATCACGATGGGCGTTACGACCGTGCCCAATAGACGCACCACGCGCTGCAACATAGTTTCCGGGCCGAACGGCAAATCAGCCTTTGGCGTACCCATTCTGGTTGATCGTCCGCCGCACAACACGATGCCGCCGATAGTCATGGTTTCATCCAAAAGCTTACCAGCGCGGCTTGGGTGGATGGTTGCTGTAGCAGCGCGCGGAAGGCGGCCACGCCTGGCCGGTCCCAACGTGAACGCGGGACGATGAAATCGTACTGCTCCGCCTGCACTGGCAGGAAACCCAGTCCCGCGTTGTGCGCGATCAAGTCCAACGTCATGCCCCAATCCGCGCGGCATTGCACCACGGCCGCGGCAACGGCATTGTGATTGCGCGGCTGTACGGCATAACCCGGAGGCTTGGCACCGCCCAGCAACCGGTCAATCAATACCCGGGTGCCGCTTCCTGGATTGCGATTCACCATGACGCACTCCGGGTCGGCAAGCGCGTTCGCAAGCGCGGCCGGCACCGTCTGGCCTTCGAAGCGGGCGTCCCCCGGACGAAAAACAAGGCCTTGCAGGCGGCCGTAGCCGGGGATGAGATCCAGCGCCGGAGTGAGGTAGGGACGGTTATATTCATTGGTCTTCGGATCCAGCAAGTGAACGCCGGCCACATCGCATTCGCCACGTTTGGCGGCATCCAGACCACCCATGCTGCCCACGGCGAGGAACTTCACACGCACACCTTGGCGGTGCAGTTCCCCCAGCAGATAATCGAGCGCGATGCAGTGGCTGCCGATCACCACCAGATCAGCCAGTTGCAGTTCGCGGCCCAACAACTGAACGCGGATGATGGCCCCAGCCTCGACGATCTCCTGGTGCCGTCCAATAGTGGCAAACCCGTCGGCGCGGCTGAATGTGGTTACGCTGCCGGAACCTTGCCCCATGGGATAAGCCGCCAGCGTTGCGGACGTTTCCACCAGCCCAACCAAGAGGTACTCAGTCCGGCCAATTTCGCTATTCACCTTGACGGCCAGCCGGGCGTCTACCACCGTGCTTTGCGCCGCGGCGCGGCCCGCAAGCAGCCGAATCACCGGCGCTACGAACTCGTGAAAGGTGAAGATGGCCGACGTGGGAAATCCCGGACGCACCACCACGGCGCGTCCGCCGGTGGCCGCCAGGCAGATGGGTTTACCGGGCTTGAGGGCCACGCCGTGCGCCACAATCCCGGGGTCTTGCAGTTCGGCCACCACGCGATAACATACATCCCCCGCACCTTTGCTGGTTCCGCCAGACAACAGCACAATATCGGCGAATTCCAGCGCGTGGTGAAGCTTGGCACGCAGAGCCGTGACGTCATCGGGCACGATGCCCAACCGCCGGGGCTCGCCGCCAGCTTCCCGCACGGCGTCGGCCAGCACTTGCCCGTTGGAGTCGTAGACTTTCGCAGGCTGCATCGGAGCGCCGGGCGCAATGATTTCATCGCCCGTGGACAGAATGGCGACCACCGGCTTTCTCTGTACGGCCACGTTTGCGATGCCAATCGCGGCGATCACGCCGGTGTCGCGACTGGTCAACACCTGGCCGCCACGCAGCACGGTCTCGCCCGCCGTGATATCGGTTCCCGCGAACGACACGCCGCTGCCCGCCGTGACCGCCCTGGCAATTCTTAACTGATCACCGAGTGTCTCGCAATATTCCAGCATCACCACGGCATCCGCGCCTCGTGGAACCATGCCGCCGGTGGCGATAGACATGGCTGTGCCGGGATGAACTACGGTGGCGGGAATCACCCCAGTGTGTATCTCTTCCCCGCTCAAGCGAACCTGGCGCGGCGCTTCTTCGGACGCACCAAACGTATCTTGCGCGATCACCGCAAAGCCGTCTACGTTCGAGCGATCGAACGACGGCACGTCCACAGGGGAGACCACGTCTTGCGCCAGCACACGGCCCAGCGCCGCATCCAGGGGGACGGGCTCGCTTCCGCAAGGGGCGCAGTTGATGGCAGCCATGAAGCGCCGTTGCGCTTCGTCGCGATCCAGCACCTGAAGGAACTGCTCCTGCTCAGCCATACAGCCAGACCTCCACTTCGGATCCTGCGGCGAAGCCCTCACTATTGTCACCCACGATAACGAAGCCATCGGCGCGCGTGGTGGATGAAAGCATGGACGCGCCGGAGATGGCGAGCGGTTCGACGGCTCCGTCGGCGATCCTTACGCGGGCGTAATCCAGGCGGCCGATGGGTGAGGCGATCTTGCGATTCAACCGGCCGCGCACGGCCCGATACGGCCAGTCAGGAGAACGCCCTCCCAGAGCCCGGATCGCGCGGCCCGCGAAGAAATCGTAAGCGCACAGGCAAGAGACCGGATTGCCCGGTAGCAGGAACACCAACCGGTGCCCGATACGCCCCAGTCCGGTGGGGCTGCTGGGCCGCATGGCGATTCCATGCACCGCCAGTTCGCCGGACTCCGCGACGATGATGGGCGCCAGATCTTCAATGCCCACGCTGGATCCGCCCGACACGATGATGATATCCGCATCCGCGTGCAGGGCTGCCCGGATGGCATGAGGCTCGTCGCGAACCAGGCCGGGGAAATCGACCAGGCCGCCATCGCGTTCCACCAATGCAACCAGCATCGGCCCGTTCGCATCCGCGATGTGGAAACCGTGCGGACGCGAACCGGCTGGCAACAGTTCGTTCCCGGTGACCACCAGGCGCACCCGCGGCCGCCGGATGACGCCCACCGAGCCCCGCCCGATCGTGCTGAGGACGCCCAGATCCTGCGCGCGCAGCACCCGCCCGGCATCCAGCACCGTGGTGCCGCGGAGTATATCTTCACCGCGCCGGCCCACGTGCTTTCCCGGTGAGACAGCGGCCACGGCGCAATCGCCATCCACCCATTCGGCGGGCAACACCGCGTCCGCTCCGGGCGGCACCGGCGCGCCTGTCATCACCCGGACAGCCTGGCCCGCGGACACCAAGCCGTCAAAGGGGCATCCGGGCATGGAGTCGCCCATGACGGCCAGGGGGATGCGGTTATAGGCGGACGCGCCCTCCGTGCTCCCGGCGATCACCGCGTAGCCGTCCATGGTGGCGCGATCAAACCCAGGCACGTCCACTTCGCTGACTACGGAAGCAGCCAGAACGCGGCCCGCAGCGCTCCGCAACGGCAATTCTTCCGCGTCCAGGAGATGGAATTGCGCGTCCAGCCAGGCCAGCGCCGCAGCCACCGTGTGACGTTGGGCAAAGCCACGCATCCGGACGTCGTCAGGCATGGCGCAGAGGACGTACCAGAATCGTTAAAACGAAGCCAATGGCCAGAAGCGCCGCAGCCACCGTGTGACGTTGAGCAAAGCCACGCATCTGGACATGGTCAGGCATGGCGCAGGGGACGCACCAGAATTGTTAAAACGAAGCCAATGGCCAGAAGCGCGGCCAGGACTTGAAGCGGTTGATCATAGATGTGAATCCTGCTGGCGCCCGGGGCCAAGGCGGCCTTGGCCCGGTTAGATAGCTCAGTAATAATCACGGGCCCCACGATCGCGGCCAGGCTCCAGGCCGTGAGCACGGCTCCGTGAATGGCACCCACGTTCTCCGCGCCGAACATGTCCGCCAGGAACGCGGGAATGGTGGCGAAGCCTCCGCCGTACATGGTGAACACGGCAAAAAGGGCGGCTGCAAAGAAAATCCAGTTGCCGCTGGCGGCCAGGCCCGGAATGGTAAGGAACAGAATGACCTGGGCCACGAAGAATACCAGATAGGTATTGCGGCGGCCGATATAATCCGAGCAGGAAGCCCAGAAAAAACGTCCACCGGCATTGAACAGGCTGATGAGCGAAACCACGTTGGCGGCCTGCACGGCAGTCTTCTGGAACAGATCCTGCATCATGGGCGAGGCCTGCGCCAGAATCCCGATACCCGCGCTGACGTTGATGAACAGGATGCCCCAAAGCAGGTAAAACTGTGGCGTTCGAAGGGCCTGGTTGCGCGTCAGATTGCGATCCGTGATCATGTGATTGGTTTTCGTGGGCGCGGCGAATCCTTCCGGCTTCCAGCCCGGCGGCGGGCGGCGAATGATGGCTGCTCCGGCCATCATGATCACGAAGTAAGCTGCGCCCAGCGCCATCAGCGTGTTCGCCACGCCCAGCGCGGCCATGAACTGGACGTTCAGGTATCCGGCCAGGAAGGCACCCCCGCCGAAGCCCATGATCGCCATGCCGGTGGCCATGCCGCGGCGGTCCGGAAACCATTTCACCAGCGTGCTGACCGGCGCGATATAGCCGATGCCGCAACCCATGCCGCCCACCACGCCCATGCCAAGAAACACCAGCCACGATTGCTTCAACGCCAATCCGATGCCGCCCAGAATGAGGCCCGATCCAAAGAGGATGCCAGCGGCGATGGCCGCGACCCGCGGTCCCCGGCGCTCCACCCATGGGCCGCCGAAAGCCGCGCTCAACCCCAGCAGCACCAGCGCCGTGCTGAAGGTAGTGTAGGGCGGACTGAACCACAATGGATCGTTGGGGAACAGCGCTTTTATAGGCCGGTTGAAAGTGCTCCAGGCGTATACGGAGCCGATGCAAATATGAATCGCGACTGCGGCCACTGGGATCAGCCAGCGGTTGAAGGTATCTCGCACCATGGATCAGGTCCTTTTGGAGTGGCCAGGATAGCACACGCCGTAGTTTGCTGGCTGGGATAAGCTGCCATTTGTTGTTCTGGAGCCCGACGGGAAGCGCAAAGGCAGACAGATCGTGCTGGTGAGCGGCGACGAAGAGGCGCTTCCCGGGTTAGCCAGGATCCTGTCCGTTCGTAAACCAGCGATCCACAGTTGCACGCACGCTGACTGAATGGTCATGAAACTGTTGACAACGGCTGCGCAAACGGTCCCAAGTTTTCTGCGCGGCGGTCGGGA
>JBBQUE010000152.1:0-6799 GCA_038212805.1 Bryobacterales bacterium
CCCAGCGTTCCAACAGCCAGGCGGGCGTGGAAAGTTCCGTAGCGCGGTCAGGCCAGTTGACCGGGTTCCGGTTCACCTTGCGCAGCACGGCATTGACCAGTGGCGCGGCCGAGGCTTTGCTGGCGCGCTTCATCAGTTCCACGCTTTCGCTGACGGCGGCATGCGGCGGGATACGCTCCAGGTAACGAAGCTGGTACATTCCCATCCGCAGCACAATGGAAACTTCAACGTCCAGCGTGCGCCCGTTGGTCAGTCGGCCGATCATGTAATCCAGCTGCATGCGGTAGCGCAAGCAGCCGAAGACAATCTCCGTAGCCAGGCCGGCATCGCGCGCATCAAGCCCCCGCGCATGGGCCAACAGATCGGACGCATAAGCGCCGGATTCCACGCGCCGCAGGGTTTCAAAAGCCACACTGCGGGCCGGGCTGACGGCTGAAGAGGATCGCTGTACCAAATGTAAGGATATCGTGCCAGCGCTCGAATTCATTGAATTGATACACTGGCGTGCAATGGCTACGAAAAAGCGCGCCGCGAAACCCGTTCCGCCGCCGGACAATTCCACTGGGCGGTTGTTTGAGAAGGAACTGGCGGGAGAGCAAGGACCGCTAGTGGAATTGGCGGCGGAACTATGCACGCGATCCGAACTATTTTTCATCCGGCAGCCATGGAAGCGGTTGGGCGATGCCAATCTGATCCTGTTCGAAGATCCGGACTCAGGGGAAATGTGCTATTGCTGCGTGATGGGCGCGCTGGGCCAAGTGTATTCTTTGCATGCATTTATAGGAAGCGAAGGATATCAGGTCTACCGCGCAATCGCAGCGCAAGACCCTGAAATCGAGGATTCCATTTACTCCCTTTCCCGCAGCGTATCCGTGGAGTTGGTGGCTCGCCTGGAGCTGACAGCTCCCGACCGGGGACTGCTCCAGAGCGTGGGCGTTCCGAGCAAGCCGGGCGTCCGGGTTCCAGTTTTCCGGGCGCTCCGCCCGGGATATCAGCCCTGGTATCCCACGGAAGCGGAAGCGCGGGTCTTACTTGGCTGCCTGGGCGCGGTGGGTGCGGTTCTGGATCATCTGGATGCCGAACCCGGGTCGCACTTCTGGGCGGAGGCGCACCACTTTCCCCAAGCCATCCCTAGGGGCCAGGACGGTAACTATAAGATCGTCCAGACCAAGATCCCCCAGCGTTCCCGCGCCGTGCTGGAATTGCCCAATATCGACGAAAAGCGCGTGGCGGCTATTCTCAAGAGCGGCTTGCCCGTAAAGGGCGTGCTGGAATTGGACTACTTCCGTAGCCGGGCGGCCATTGGCAAGAAACATGAGCGAAAAGCATGCCTGGGGCTGGCGATGGCGATTGACGCAAAAACTGCGTTTGCTTTCCCTCCCCAACTCACGGAGCCTGGCCAGCCCATAGCCGAACTGCTGCCCGATGTTCTGATGACGGCCATTGAGACGTCTCACTCCATCCCGTTGGAAGTGCATGTGCGGGACCGCGACCAGAAGCATCAGCTGGACAGGCTGGCGCGCGAGTTGGGATTCCGGCTGAAGGCCACGGAATCGCTTCCGGCATTCGATTTTGCGAAGGAACATCTGATGGAGTTGATGGGCGGGTAGAGCGGTTACTTCCATTTGGCCATGGGCGCAACTCAGCAAAACCTACACGGCGTCGAATACGCGTTCGTAGATTTCTCCCAACGCCAACGAACAGCCGATCGAATCGATGCGCAGCGATGCGGTAAAACCACCATAAACCTCGCGGGCCCATGCGCCATCCGCGCCACGCCTGTAATGCTCCACGCGGGCCTGATCCTGCGCTACCAGTACATAATCGGTGAATGAAGGGATTCCCTTGTATTGCTCGAATTTCTCACCCCGGTCATAGACTTCGGTGGAGGGTGAAAGCACCTCAACGATGACTCGTGGATTGGTGAGGTTGTCGCTATGCGGACCCAACGCCTGAAAGCCCCCGCAGACTACCACAACGTCGGGATACGAGAAGCCCTGGGTATCACCCAATACGATCCGCATGTCACTGCCCAAAACTTCGCAGCCGCCGCCCCTCACCTGCGGAAACAGGAAAGCGATAATGTTCCTGGCGATACGATTATGTGCCGTGCTTGCGCCCGCCATCGCAAATATTTCACCGTGGAAATACTCACTCTTGTAGCTGGCCGCCCGTTCCAGTTGCAGGTACTCTTGCGCCGTAAACGTTCGCCGTTGCCGGATGGAAACCATGGTTTCAGTATAGAAGCACCAGCTTTGATATAATCCTGGCAGTATCCGAACAGCCCGGTCCGGAGGTTGAACGTGCGTTTTTTCACATACTTAGCTCTGATTTCTGGCCTTGTAGCCGGAGTCGGACAGGCGGCCGAACCGCCGCAAAAGCAGTTCACTTCCCAACAGCGCGCCTGGTGGGCCTTTCAGAAAATCAACCGTCCGCCGGTACCCGCTACCGCCGACGCCGCATGGGTGAAAACACCGGTAGACGCTTTTGTTCTAGCTAAGCTAACCGAAAAGCACCTGAAGCCGAGCCCCGCCGCGGACCGCATTACCCTCCTGCGGCGCGTCACGCTCGACCTCACAGGCCTGCCCCCAACGCCGGAGGAAACCCAGAGCTTCCTATCGGACGCGTCTCCGAACGCCTACGAGAAAGTGATCGATCGCCTCTTGGCCTCACCCCGTTACGGCGAGCGATGGGCCCGCCATTGGCTGGATCTGGCGCGCTATGCGGATAGCGAAGGCTTCAAGAGCGATGAGACCCGCCCCAACGTCTGGCGCTATCGCGATTACGTAATCAACGCATTCAATCAGGACAAGCCGTATGACCGCTTCATCCGCGAGCAGATCGCGGGCGACGAGCTGTATCCGAACGACCCCAATGCCCTGATCGCCACCGGTTTCAACCGGAATTTTCCGGATGAAAGCAACGCCGCCAACCTGATGCTGCGCCGCCAGGAACTGCTCAACGACATCACCGACACGGTAGGCGCAACTTTCATGGGCCTAACCTATGGTTGTGCCCGCTGCCACGATCATAAGTTCGATCCCATCCTGCACAAGGATTACTACCGTCTGCAGGCCTTCTTCGCCAACACGCGGATTGAAGACCGGGCACAGATTGCCCCTGAGGAACAACGCCACGCCCGCCAGGAGAAATACAACGCCTGGGATGCGCAGACCAAAGCCATCCGCGCCGAAATGCATGCCCTGGCGCAGCCGGAAGTAGATAAGCTTTACGATCGCAATCTGAACCGCTTCCCGGAAGAGATTCAGGCCATCATCAAGACTCCGGAAAAAGAGCGCACCCCCTACATGTGGCAGATGTATGAGAAGGCGAAGCCGCAGCTCTTCCATAGTGAACAGGAAGCGTCCGCCACCGTGAAGGGCGATGCAAAAAAGCGTTATCAGGAATTGAAGGCCGATCTGGCGAAGTTCGATTCCATCAAGCCGCCGGACGAAGCCGTTGCCCAGGTGATGATAGATCAAAGCGCCGATGCGCCTAAGGTGTCAGTGCTATCGGCCGGTGCCTACGACCGGCCTTTCTACGAAGTGGAGCCCGGCTTCCTCTCGATTCTGGATCCCGCGCCCGCCCGGGTCACCGTGCCGGTTGGCCTGAATTCCACCGGACGCCGGTCCGCGCTGGCGAACTGGCTGGCCTCGCCCGAAAATCCGCTCACACCGCGCGTCATCGTGAACCGGATCTGGAGCCACCACTTCGGCAAAGGCATCGCCGGAACCCCCAGCGACTTCGGCCTGATGGGTGAGCGCCCGGTAAATAAGGAGCTTCTGGATTACCTGGCCTCCAGCTTCGTCGAAAATGGCTGGAGCGTCAAGAAGTTGCACAAGACCATCCTGCTCTCAAACACCTACCAGCAGGGTTCCGCCTTCAACGAAGACATGGCCAAAGTGGATCCTCAGGACAAGTTCCTGTGGCGCTATCCCCGGCATCGTCTGGAAGGCGAGGCAATCCGCGATTCCATGTTGGCGGTCAGCGGCCAGCTCAACGCGAAGATGGGTGGCCCGGGGGTATTCCCCCCGCTTCCCGAGGGGCTGAACCCGCGCGGCGGCTGGAAAAAGGATGAGGATCCATCCGAAGCCAGCCGGCGCAGCGTATACGTCTTTGTGAGACGAAACGTGCGCTATCCCATGCTGGAAGCGTTTGACATGCCGGATACGCACGAAAGCTGCGCCCGCCGCAACGTTACGGTGACGCCCACGCAGTCGCTGGCGCTGCTGAATAGCAGCGTGGTGCTGGATTGGTCCCGCGCCTTCGCCGGCCGGGTTCAGAACGACAGCGGCTTGACGCCCACCGCACAAGTGGAACGGGCCTACAAGCTAGCTTACGGACGTGCCCCTAACGCCGGCGAAGTACAGAGCGCGCTGGAGTTTCTCAACCAGCAGGCAAAAGTAACGGGCAAGTGGGAATCAGCGCTGACCGATTTCTGCCACGTATTGCTGAATTCGAACGAGTTTGTGTATCTGGACTAACTCCATGCTGAAACGTCTCACTCACAACTGGCAAGTATCTTCAAGACGCGATTTCTTCACACGCGCAGGCAGCGGTTTGGCGGGCATCGCCCTGGCAAGCCTTCTACAAAAAGAAGGCATCGCGGCTGGCGCGGACCCCATGGCTCCCAAGCCTCCCCACATTCCGCCCAAGGCGAAGTCCGTCATCTGGCTGTTCATGGAAGGCGGACCCAGCCACATCGATCTGTTCGATCCAAAGCCCAAGCTGATGGATCTGGCCGGTCAGCCACTCCCCGCTTCCTTCGGCAAACCCATCACCGCCATGGGCACCGGGAACAACACGCTGATGCCTTCGAAGCGGACCTTCAAGCAGCATGGTCAAAGCGGAGTGTGGGTGTCCGATTGGTACCCGGAAATCGCGAAGCACGCTGACGATCTGGCCGTCATCCGTTCCTGCTGGGCGGATGGTCTGAACCATGTGGGTTCGGTTTGCCAGATGACCAGCGGCGACATTCTGGCGGGACGCCCGTCCATGGGCGCTTGGGTAACGTATGGCCTGGGCAGCGCGAATCAGAATCTACCTTCGTTCGTCATCCTGCTAGACGACAAGGAACCCGTGGGCGGCCCCAAGAACTGGAGCTCCGGCTTCCTGCCCGCTTCCTACCAGGGCTCGCAATTCCGGCAGGGAGATACTCCCATCCTGTGGTTGAAGCCCCCCGCGGGTGTTAGCGATGAACAGCAGCGCCACAAGCTGGCGTTTCTGAAACAGGTGAACGAACGCTTCTCGGCGGATAAGGGCGACGACACCGAACTGGAAGCACGCATCCGGTCCTACGAACTGGCTTACCAGATGCAGGCGGCTGCGCCAGAAGCCGTGGACCTCACCAAGGAAAGCGCAGCCACCAAGCAGCTTTACGGGATGGACGACGCTTCCACGGAAACCTTCGGGCGTAACTGTCTGATGGCCCGCCGCCTGGTGGAACGGGGAGTTCGTTTTGTCGAATTGTATTGTGGATCGGGCAGCGGCTGGGACGCGCACAACAACATTGAGGGCAACCACTCCAAGTGGTGCAAGGCGTCCGACAAGCCCATCGCCGGTCTGCTGGCGGATCTGAAATCGCGCGGAATGTTAAAGGATACGCTGGTGGTTTGGGGCGGCGAGTTTGGGCGTACGCCTTTCAACGAAAAGGGCGACGGGCGCGACCATAACCCCTGGGGCTTTAGTATGTTTATGGCGGGTGGCGGCGTGGCGGGCGGACAGACCATCGGAACCACCGATGAGATCGGGTTGCGTGCCGTGGAAAAGCCGTATCACGTTCACGATATCCATGCATCTATCCTGGCCCTGCTGGGTCTGGATCACGCGCGCTTAACCTACATGCATAATGGCCGCGCGGAGCGGCCCACCATCACCAGCGGCGAGTGGATCAAGGAAATCGTTTAAGTGCTCTTCTTCCTCGCGGCCATACTGGATAACGATGGCGATAAAGACTTAGTTTTGCGATTGCAAAGCCGCGATCCGCACGCCATGGGCGATCTTTACGACCGCTACGGACGGATCATGTATTCGCTGATTTTCCGGATAGTCCGCAACACTTCCGTGGCTGAAGATCTGGTGCAGGAGACCTTCCTGCGGATCTGGAACCGCGTGCATGGGTTTGATCCCGAAAAAGGCGCTTTGTCGCCGTGGGTTCTGGCCGTGGCGCGCAACCGGGCCATCGATTACCTGCGGTCCGTGGATGGCCGGATGGCGCAGAGCGCTTTCGAACTCGATAAGATGGAGCATCCGATAGTATTTGCCGATTTCGACAGCGGGATCCTGAACATGGACCGGGTGCGGATGCTAAAAGAGGCTTTTCAGAAGCTCACCCCGAACCAGCGCATTGCGCTCGAGCTGGCTTACTATGAAGGCCTGTCCCAAAGCGAAATGGCGGAACGGATGAAGCAACCCCTGGGCACGGTAAAGACGTGGGTGAGGAGCGCATTGAAGATCCTGCGGGAGGAATTAGGACAGGCGGCCATGGCATGACACACGACGAACTGCAGGACATATACGAGCTCTTCGCCCTCGGCGTGCTGGAAGGGGAGGAGAAGAACGAAGTGGAACAACATCTCGCTCGGAATTGTCCGGAGTGCCAAGCGGGCGTTCGCCGCGCCTTGGCCATGGGCTCCCTGTTCGTGGGTAGCTTGCCAGAAGTGCTGGACCCTCCAAAACGCCTGCGCGCCAGGGTGCTGGCGGGTGCCGGCCTGGAACCCAAGACTAGCCGGTTCTGGCTGGTTGGGCTGTCGTTTGTCAGCGCGTGTCTCCTGATCGCCGTCGCGCTGATCAGCACGGA
>JBBQUE010000153.1:0-6793 GCA_038212805.1 Bryobacterales bacterium
GACGTCGCCGCGCGCCAGAAACCCTAAGGCGAACATATCTTCAGGCTTGGCTTCGATGGAACCGCGAACCCCGGTGGCGGAGATCTGGGTTCGTTGCGCCGTCCGGTAGCCGGTAAGCTGGGCGCGCACGAATTGATCGTACGGCAGATCGTTATTCAGCGCGTTGATCACCCAATCACGCCAGTAATGAATGCCCCCGGCGGCCGTCATGCGCTCGTCGGCGTCGGCGTAGCGGAGCACATCCAGCCAATGACGGCCATACCGGACACCATGCTGCTCGCTGGCCAGAAGCTTGTCCACGATTTTTTCGTAGGCGTCCGGCGCGGGATCCTGGAGGAACGCGTCCTGTTCGGCTGGCGTGGGCGGGATTCCGATCAGGTCCAGGTAGACCCGCCGTAGCAGCGTCGCCTTGTCGGCTGGGGCTACGGGCTTCAGTCCTTTCGCAGCGTATTTGGACGCGATAAAGGCATCCACGGGATTGGCTGGTTTGGATGGTACAACCGGCACAGCGGGACGCCCCAGCGGGGTAAGAACCCACAGCTTGGCCTTTGGCGTGGTGGCCGCATTCACAAACAGGCCCGCCAGGCAAAGGATGGATAAGAATTTGTACATGCCTGAATCTATTTCACTACAGATGCCGCCACCATTTCTATTACCCTGCGCAGACCGTCGTCCACTCCAACCGGTCCGTCGCTGAACTGGCTGCGCGGCGCGGGCTTCCAGTTGTCACGGGATCCATCATACGGGTAGTTCTGCGGGATGCCCGTGATCGCGGGATTGTACTGTTGATCGCTGCCGGCCATCTTGTAGATAACAATGTCCAGCGATGGGATGACAACAATCCCGAAGCCGCCCCCGCCGGACTTAAAGAAGGTATCGCGCGGTGCGCCCGCCAAGTGGCCGTCCGCGTTGATTTCGAACATCAAGCTGAACGGCGCATGTTTCTGATAGGGCGATGGCTTGCTGGCGGCGTCCACATATTCAGCCGGAACCAGTTGCTGGGCGCCCCATTTGCCCTTGTGCAGCAGCAGATATCCGAAGCGCAGGTTATCGGTGGAACGAATTGCGGTGTCCGCGCCGCCGGGCGTGTGCTCCAACGTGGTGTCGCCCCCGGCTGTACCCCTGTGATGCGCGTAGCCCCACTGGCCCCAGCCCATGGGTTTCGCCAGCTGTTCGCCAATGTACTGCTCCATCTCCATGCCAACCAGATGGCGGAGCACGATGGAGGCGATGTGCGGGGATTGTGAAGTATAGGAATATCCTTCGCCGGGGTTCGTCCACAACGGCGTCCGCAGCGCGCTCTGATCCTGCGTAAGCGTGGTCCGGGGAACTGCTTCCAGCTTCACCGACGGAACGAAATTAACGAAGCCAAAGTTAGCCCCTTCCCCATGCAGGCCAGCGCCCATGCTCAGCAGTTGGCCCAGGGTGATTTCGGCTTTGCGGGGATCGTCCAAGGGCAAGGCTTCCGGCAGATATTGCTGAGTGAAGACCTTGGTATCCAACTGATCCGGCACCCGGCTCTTCATCTGCCGGAGCATGATCCCGCAAGCGATGCTGGTATAAGCCTTGCCCACTGAAGCCATCAGGGGCAGAGCTTCACGGTTACCCTTCCCATAGTATTTCTCGTAGACCAGGTACCCATGCCGCACCACCAGCAAACCGCCGTGCTGGCTGGTTCTGGAAGCATATTCGAAGGCTTGATCCAGACGCACCAGATCCAGCCCGGCCGTCTTCAGGATCGCGGACGAATCCTTGAGTGTCCGCCATCCGCCCGCGACATCGGGCGGAGGAAAGTAATCGCCGCTCCCGGCTTGCAGGGAAGCAACCAGCCAGAAGAGGAAGACCAGGCAGAATTTCATATTAAAACGCGACCCGCAGGCTGAACTCAATATTCCGCGGAGTGTTGGTCTGCGGATTGGTGAACTGCCCGAAGGTGGCGCTTGAGATGTTGGTCTGCAAACCACCCAACAGGTGCCGGTTGGCCACGTTGAAGGCGGAACCGCGGAACTCCATCGTCCGCTTCTCGCTGCCCAGATTCCAGACCTTGCTCATCGCCACATCTTCATTCAGTTGATTGGGCTGGCGCAGCTGAGCGATCACCACCGGGGTATTCCCGTACACGCCATTCACCGGCTGATAGAACGCATCCTTATTCAAATAGCGACTGGCCGGATCCTTGGGATTCCAACTGGGATTCAGCAGCGGCTGGCCGGCATTGAAGCTGGAGCGCAGGCCGCCCGTATTGGCTCCGAACAGATTCTGCGAAGCTCCCACCCCAATCGGGGTTCCGCTCTGGTAGCGCTGCACGGCCGACCCCTTCCAGTTTCCCAGCAGCGCGTTCACCACCGGGTGCATGTTGCCGCCGAACTTCTTGCCGCGTCCAAAAGGTAATTCGTAGATATAGGCGATCGCCAGAATATGCGGCCGGTCGCTTCCGCTGATGGCCTTTTCCTGAATATAGGTATACACGTTCTGGGGGCTGGCGCTGGTGATCAGCTTAGAGAAGGTATAAGCCACGGAAGTATACAAACCCTTGCTAAAGCGATGTTCCAGGCTGGTTTCAAGGGCGTTGTAGGTGCTGTGGCCGCCGTTGGTGGTGCCGCCAATGCCACCGTTGTACTGCGGATACGGACGGAGAGCCTGAGACAGAGTTTGGGCGGCCGGGAAGTTCGCATAGGGCTTTTGGAAACCAGTGGCAAGCACCGCGGCGCTGCTGACCGGGCTGTTCAGCAGGTTTCCGTACTGTGCGATATACTTCGGATCCAGCTGATTGAAGTTCTGCCCGGTATTCCCTAGCTTGATGCCATAGTTGGCATGGAAGCTGGCACGCACCACCGTGGCCGCGGATAGGCTACGTTCCAAGGTCAGATTGTAATCGGTATAGTAACCCGCCCGTCCCGCCTCCGCGGCTTTGTATTGCGGGCCCTGATTGTTGGCCAGCGTGGGATCTACCTTCGGCGGACGGCTGGCATCTACTAATGAGCCGTATTGGGCAAAGCCCTGCCCGTTCAACAGGTAACTGATGCCCGTGGTGTAGTAATTCCCCGGGGATCCAAAGCTGCCGCCAAAGCCCTGAATTCCGTTGTCGGCGTTGTTGTCCTCGCGGTTGCTGTCGTACATCACGGCGCCGCCCCCGCGCAGCACCGTCTTCGGGGTGATCTGATAGGCGAACCCAAGGCGGGGTCCGACGGCATTCAGCCGGGTATCTTGCAATCGGCGGCTCCCGGTTCTCCCGGGTCCGCTTCCCGCGAATTCCAGAGCGCCCAGGCGTCCGCCGGCGGCAGTATTCGGGATGCTGGGGTTGAAGTTGCTGAGTTGGTTGTTCCCTTCATAGCGGGCCAGGGGCAAATCATAGCGCAATCCCAGATTCAGCGTGAGTTTGCGGTTTACCTTGAAATCGTCCTGAATATACCAAGCCCAGTAATCGAAGATCATATTGATATTGGCGCTGTAGTTAAAGCTTGCGCCGCTGCCCACGCCCAACAGGAATGAAGCGTAGTTGATGCCCGTGGTACCGTTTACGCTGGGGTTGCCAGTGCCCCCATTGCTGAACCCGATGCTGCCCACGCAGTTGTTACAATCCAGACGGGCGTAGCTCACCTTGGCCCATTCCATCCCCATCTTTATGTTGTGCCGCCCCTTCAGCCATGCCACCTGATCGTTCATGTTGAAAGTTTTGCCTGGCGAACGGGTAGAAACATTGCTGCTATAGTTGCCAAACTCAGTTTGATACACCGTGTAATTGGGTGCCTTGTCCGCGCTTACACCGGCGGCCAGGGTGGTCTTGCGGTAGTTGTCGTCAATACGTTGATTGCCTTGTTCCCCCAGGTCGCGCTGGTTGTAACCAAAGTTGAAGTGATTCAGCAAAGTGGGACGGATCACGTAATCGGCATTCATCCGGACCCACTTGGTGGTTCCAAACTCCTGGAAACCCTCGCCCAACTGGCCGGGAACCGGTCCCAGCAGCGGGTAGCTGTTGAAGTATTGGCGGCTGAAGAGGCCGTTGATGTGCAGCTTGTCGGTGGCCACGAAATCGCCTTTGATGGCATACACGGCCTGGTTTTCGCCCGGCGTGCGGCTGCCGTTATTCACGCCCAGGGTGTTGTTAAAAATCTGGTTTGGGTTGCCCGGCAGCGGGACATATTTCAGAATGTAGGACGCAATGGGGTTAATGCGCGAAGGGCAGATCACGTTCAGCACGCCGTTGCATTGCAGGCGCGGACGCAGGTTAGCGTCGGCAATCAGGTTGCCGCCAGCGTCAAACGGATCGTACAGCGGCACCACGCCAGCCGCGTTGGTATAGCGCCGGAAATCGCCGTTGCGGAAGTCCTGCACCGGCAAGCTGATCAGCCCGGCGTTTGAGATGTCCTTGGCGCGCGAACGCTCACCGGAGAAGAAGAAGAAGGCCTTGTTGCGGCCGTTGTAAACCTTCGGGATCCAGACCGGGCCGCCGATCGTGGCCGCTTCCAGATTTTGGCGGTGGATGGTATAGGAAGGGTTGGAATAGAAGAAGCCCTGGGCGTTCAGATCTTCATTGCGAATTCCCACGAAGCCCGAACCGTGGAAGGCGTTGGTGCCGGACTTCGTGGTGTAGTTCAGAACGCCGTTCGATGTGCGCCCGAATTCAGCGGAGTAGCCGCCCGATTGCACCTTGAATTCCTCAATGCCTTCCGCGCTCACCACGCGCATGGCGGGATCGTTGCGGCGTTCGCTCATGGCCTCTCCGCCATCCAGCAGCAGGCTGTTCCCGAATGCGACGCCGCCGGAGATACGTGGCGCTCCCCCCGTGGTATCCGGGTCGCCCGTGATGCTGCCGTTAGCGCCCGGGGAAAGAAGAGAGAACGCGATGTTACTGCGCAGACCGCCATTCATGAAGAGCGGGAGATCCTGAATTTGCTTGTTGGTGATGACCATCCCGAGATCGCTGCGATCAGTTTGCAGCAGCGCGGCATTCGCTTCCACGCTGACGGAATCGGTGATGGTTCCCACTTGCAGCGCCACATTCACGCGGGATGTGGTGTTGACGTTCACCACCACATCGGACACATCCGCCTTGCGGAAGCCCGGCTTTTCTACTGTCACCTCATACCTGCCAGCCGCGATATAGATGAAGGTGTAACTTCCCTGCGTATCGGTGGTCGTGTTCTGAGAAAGGCTGTTGCCCGGGTTGCGGAGCGTTACCGTGGCACCCGGAACCGATCCGCCTGAGCCATCGGTCACGGTGCCAGTTACGGTTCCGCGGTCCTGCGCGAATGCGGCCAGCGCGATCAGCGCGCCAAGAAAAAACGTCTTACGTAGACAAGAAAACACGCGAACCTCCCGGGTTCGAATCGCAAAAGTGGAAACGCATTCATGATAGCCCATGCCGGGGTCCGTGAGAGAACGAACACTGGCCGCGCGGGCCGGAAGTTGGGTCCGCAGCGGGATGGATTGGGACAGTGTCGATGGGTGGGACAGGCCACCTTTTCGGGGCCTATGGACGGGTTTCTGGGCCGGTCGTGGGTTCGGTTCATCTTTCCACATTTGCAGCTTCGTGGCGGTGCTGAGCGCGGTTTTTGTGTGCAGAGGTTCGATCCAGGAAGTACATTACGCCGGCCGGGATCAGAACCAACCGGCTGGCCAGCGTACCCAAGTCGCCGGCCGGCCTTACGACGAAGAACCGCTACTGGAAGTCGCGATCCGGCTGGAAGAGGCCAGCGGGCCGTCCCCCTGCGCCACGCTGGCGCGGGAGTCCTTGGCGACATAAACCGACCACCCAGGAGTCTCAACCGTATCGAACAACAGCCCCCGCTTCACCACCACCGCGGAAGCATCCAGGGGGATCACGCGTGGCCGCCAACCCCGGTAGGCGAACTGCGCCCGGGTTGGCCCAAGCGTAAGCGTGCCCGCACGCATGCCCGGAACTCCCCGAATATTTCTCGCGAAGCACGGAACCGTGACCGGCATGTCACTGACATCGAACTCACCCGGAACAAAAAACGAAGCCACCCGCCCGCGCAGTCCGTGGAATGCAAAGTTGAGCAGCCGCAGAATCAGGGGCAGCACCAGCGCAACACCCAGAATCAGGACCGCGATCACCGCCGCCGCAATCTGTGGATGTTGGTAGGTCAGCAGCACCAGGCCCACAACCCCCACATCCTCCGCCACGCTAAAGATGGAATCGCTCACCGGCTCAGGCGAAGCATGCGCAATCAGCCGGTAACCCATCTTGGTGGAATGCGCCCCCAATGCCACGGTGCCTCCGGCCAGCATGGCCAGCGCCTGCACCTCCGGACTCAGCTTCGCCGTGGATGCCAAGGCGAGGGCCGCGCCACCCAGGGGACGGATGAACGTGTGGATGGAATCCCAGGCGACGCTGACGTAGGGAATTTTATCGGCAAAAAACTCCAGGAAGTACATTACCCCGGCCGGGATCAGAACCAACGGGCTGGCCAGCGTATCCAAGTCGCCTGGCAGGCCCGTCAGCCAGCCAAACCGGATCCCCAAGCCGACCACCAGCACCGACGCATACAGGTTCACGCCCGAAGCGAAAGCGAGCCCCAAAACGCTGGACAGCATCTGGATGGAATTCATGTCGCGCTCCCGGCTTCAAATTAGCATAGAGGCATGTACGGAATCGAACCAGCGCGCTATACCTGCCACCGGGCCGCCGGGCCCATCACGGTGGATGGAAAACTGGATGAAGCCTCCTGGATCGCCGCGCCCAAGTCCGGCCCGTTCGTGGATATCGTCACCGGCGCGCCCGCTTGGTACGACACCCGGGTGGCTCTGCTCTGGGACGACGAGAATCTCT